>CAZCVB010000006.1:0-12260 GCA_964501805.1 uncultured Desulfobacteraceae bacterium
AGTAGATGGAGCCTTTAAGAGATTCAATGACGATAAAGATCGACACGCCGGAAGGGCGCCGCATCTCCTTTGTTGCCAGGGGTTCGCAGTAAAGTACTACGGCTTCACCCTTGGACGCCTCGGATCTGCAGCACCCTCGACTTTTGCAACGTTAGGGTATTGTCATGCCGCTGGCGGCGGGGGAATCAATCCTTGTCCACCTTTGGCGGATTCGACCGACCCGGAGGAAACAGATGACGCGCCTGAAGCCGATCCGTTACCGCATCCACCTGGAACCGGACCTGGAAACCTTCCGGTTTTCCGGTACCACCGAGATCCTCGCGGAGGCAACCGCCCCGGTCAGGGAGGTTTCCCTCAATGTCCTGGACCTTGACATCGGGCGCTGCGGGCTCATACGGGACGGACACGCGGCCGCGTGTCCGTTTCGCGTGATCCCGGAGCGGGAAGCGCTGTGTATCGCCCTGCCGGACGAAATATCCGGATCCATTCTGCTCAGGATCGATTACCGGGGACGCATCAACGACGGGATGGCCGGGTTTTACCGGAGCCGGTACCGCACCGCATCCGGCGAGCAATACATGGCGGTGACCCAGTTTGAGGAAAGCGACGCCCGCCGGGCCTTTCCCTGCTTCGATCACCCGGCCGTGAAGGCCGTCTTCGACGTCGAACTGGTCATCGACAAGGAACTGACCGCCGTCGGAAACCAGCCGGTGGCCGAGACGGCGCCATGCGGACCGGGAAAAAAACGGGTCCGGTTCGAGCGGACGCCCCGGATGTCCACCTATCTCCTCTTTTTCGGGGTAGGCCGATTCGAAACCCTGGAAAATCCTTCGGATGCGCGGGTGCGGGCCGTGGCCCCGCCGGGGCTGATCGCGCATGCGGCCATGGGCCTCGGGTTCGGCGCAACATCCCTGGCCTTTTGCGAAAAGGCCTTCGGCACGCCGTATCCTCTTCCCAAGCTGGACCTGATCGTTGTCCCTGATTTCGCCTTCGGCGCCATGGAAAACTGGGGGGCCATGACCTTCAGGGAGAACCTGATGCTCCATTTCCCCGGCATCACCTCCCGGGCGGACACGGAGCGGATGTTCGAGGTCATCGCCCACGAGATCGTGCACCAGTGGTTCGGGAACCTGGTCACGCCCGCGGACTGGAAATACCTGTGGCTCAACGAGAGCTTTGCCACCTATTTCGGCTACGGGGCCGTGGCCGCGGCGCACCCGGAATGGGATATGTGGGAGAAATTCCTTTATGCCCAGACCGAAACCGCCCTTGACCGGGATGCCCTGCGGGAGACGCCGGCCATCGAGATCCCCGGCGGCGAACACGTGGTGATCAACACGGCCACGGCGCCCGTCATCTATAACAAGGGCGCCGCCGTCCTGCGCCATGTCCGGGAGTTCATGGGCGGGCCCGCGTTCCAGGCGGGCCTCCGGCATTACCTGGAGAAGAACGCATACGGCTGCGCCGCCAGCCCGGACATGTGGGCGGCCCTTGAGGCCGTATCGGACCGGCCCGTGACCCGGATCATGAAAAGCTGGGTGGAACAACCCGGTTTTCCCCTGGTCACGGCGGAAAGGGACGGCCGCCGCCTCATCCTCACCCAGGAACGCTTCACCTATCTCCCGGGGGATTCAAACCAGACCTGGTCCGTTCCCGTCTCGGTCCGGGTTTTCCACGACAACGGTGAAAGCCGGGTCTTCTCCTCCCTCCTGGAGGATAGGCGCTCGGAGATCGACATGGGCCCGGGGATGGCCGCATACAAGGTCAACGACCGGCAGGCGGGTTTCTACCGGGTGCGGTACATGGCGGACGCCGACCTGGAAGCCCTGGGGCCGCGGGCGGCATCGGGGGACCTGCCGGCGGAGGATCGCTGGGGGCTTCAGAGCGACCTGTACGCCCTGGTCATGGCCGGCGCCGCTTCCCTGGAAAGATACCTGGCGTTTCTCACCCATTACACCGATGAGACCGCGTTTCTCCCCATGGCCGGGATCGCGGGAAACCTGTTTCACGCGTACCTGGTGACCGACGGCCCCCTGAGGACCCGCCTGGCCGAAGCGGGAAAAGGACTCCTGGAAAGGGTCCTGGACCGCATCGGGTTCGAACCGGCCGAAGACGAACGCCACACCCGCTCGGCCCTCCGGGACCGGATCCTCTTTGATGCCGCGTTCTACGGTTCCACAAAGGCCCGGGACTTCGCGCTGGAAAGGTTCTCCGCGCTCACGGCCGGAAGGCCCGTGTCCCCGGAGATCATGAAAAGCGTCCTGGCCGCCGGCGCCCTTGACGGAAACGGGGCCGTGCTTGAGTGGTTCAAGGCAAGGCTCGCATCCACCGGGAGCGAACACGAACGCCTCAATATCCTGGCCGCCCTGGGAAAATTCCGGGACCGGGAGCTGATCCGGGAGGCCCTCGACTATATCCTGGACACGGTCCCGGCCCGGAACCGGTTCATCGCCATCGGCGCCATGGCCCGAAATCCTCATGCCGTTCCCCTCCTGTGGGACTGGTATTGCTCACGGATCCATGACCTGGAGGCCCTGCATCCCCTTCACTATGAACGGGTGATCGTCGCCATCGTACCGCTGGCCGCCCTGGGAAGGGAGGAAGAAGCAACCGCGTTCCTTGAGGAATACGCAGCCGAAAACACGTCTTTCCGGGACGCCGTAGCCCTGGCCCTGGAGAAGCTGGCGGTCAACGCCCGGATGCGGAACCGCTGATCGGGCCGGAAAAGGATTTTTTGCCCTTTTGGCCTTGCGCGCCATGGGCCGCCGGTGCTAAAAGGGCTACAGGCCTGCCGAAACTGCCAGAATGAGGAGGAGATATGCCCGAGCTCACCTTCGACCCCCGCCTTTGCGAGACATGCCCCACCGCCGATTGCCTGGTCAAATGCCAGTACCTGGAGGTGGAAAAAAATACGGCAAAGGCGGAGATGGTCAAAATCAGCCGGGGGGAAGATTCCTTCGTGCTGCACGATTGCGTCACCTGTTACGGGTGCGAGGAATACTGCCGGCGCGGGAACCACCCCTTTTACCTGATCACCGAGAAACGGGAGGAGCAGGGAATCCTGACCTCTCCCAGGGCCATTACCCGCCAGTGGATCAACATCGGCGAGCCCCAGGGAAAATTCCAGACGGGAGAGGTGGGGGAGCGGGTCCTCTCTTTCGGCTTTATGCCGGAATTCCTGAACATGGTGAAAGGGCGGCTTTTCGAGGACGTGATGCCCTCCTTTGTCTTCGGGCAGGAATTCTTCTGCAATGTGGTGTATATCCACTTTGCCAACACGTCCGTGATCAAGGAACGGCTCCCCGTGGTCATTGAGAATTTCAGAAAACTGGATGTCAGGGAGGTCGTCTGCATCCATGACGAATGCTACGGCGCCTTCGCGCACCTGGCCCCGGCCTACGGCATCGAGGTCCCTTTCAGACCGATCCATTATTTCGAGTACCTGTACCACCGGCTGGAAGAACTGAAGGACGACATCCGCCCTCTCAACATCCGGGCGGCCTACCAGCGGCCCTGCTCTTCCCGGCTTTGCAGCGGCACGCATCATTACGTGGCGGACATCATGGAGATGATCGGCGTGGAACTGGTGCAGCGGGAATACCAGGATGAAAACGCCCTGTGCTGCGGCGGGATCTTCGGTATGTGTTTCGGGTACGATCTCAAGCATGACGTGCAGGAGCGGAACATCGATGACATGGCCGCGCACGGCGCCGAGTACTGCGTGTTCAACTGCCCGGCCTGCATGGGCAGCATCGGTGCCGGGGTGGCCCGGCGGGGCATCCGTCCGATCCACATGATCGACCTGTTGAGGAAGGCCATTGGTGAAACATAGGAAAAGGAGAAAGGAGGAGTCTCCGACATGACAGACATCACCCGTTCACTGGCCGCCATCGTCGGCGAGGATTACGTCTCCGACCGGCCGGAGGAGGCCTTCTTCTATGCCCGCGACCCCGGCCTGATGCCGCCCCACGCCCCGGAATACGTGGTGGTCCCCGGGACCGCGGAACAGGTGCGGGACGTGGTGCGGCTCGCCGGGCGGGAACGCATCCCGGTGGTCCCCATGGGGGCGGGAATGGCCCTGACCGGCCTGGTGATCCCGCTCAGGGGGGGCATCGTCATCGACATGAAACGCATGACCCGGATCATCGAGGTAAACGAGCGGGCCCGGTACGCCGTCGTTGAGGGAGGTGTCTCCCAGGGCCTGCTGAAACGGTACCTGGAAAAACACCATCCCCGGCTCCGCCACAGCATCCCGGACTCCCCCGCCGCCGCCACCATCGCGGCCAACGTCATGATCCACGGGCAGGGCCGCCTGACCCAGCAGTACGGATTTAATTCCGATATGGTCTCCGGGCTGGAGGTGGTCCTGGCGTCGGGCGAGGTCTGCCGCATCGGTTCCTGCGCCCTGTCCCCGGACTGGTTTTCAAAGGGGGCGCCCATGCCGGACCTGACCGGACTGTTCCTGGGATGGTTCGGCGCCACGGGCATCATCACAAAAGTGGGCCTCAAGCTGTATCCCAGGAAAAAACTGCGGGACGTGGAGATCTTTATAACGGACCGGGAGGAGCTGGTCCCGGACATGGTGTACGAGCTGACGCACACGGAGATGATGGAAGACATCAACGTGTTCGCCCAGCCCAAACCGATGATATTCAAGGATAACCACCATATCGCCTTCTTTTTTACGGGGGACACGCAGGAAGAGCTTGAATTCAGGCGAAAAATGGCCTGGAAGGCCCTGGAACCCTTCATCCGGCAAAAGGACGGCGGTTTCATGGGCCTCCCTCCGGTCATGAAGCCGACGCTTTTGGACATGCCCCAGCGGAGCGTCAGCCGGTTCGCCGATGTGAAAAAGGGCGGCGGATTCGAGTATTCCGGGCCGATCATCCTGGTAGAAAAATACCCGGATTGCTACCGGAAACTGAAGGAACTGGCAGAGCGGTACGATCTCGCCTTTTCCGGCATGTCCCGCGTCATCGGGAGGAGCCACTGCATGATGTACGGGTTTTCCTTTACTTTCAACCGGGCCGATCCCGACATGATGGAGCGGACCCGGCGCGCGCTCCGGGAGGTAAGCGCATATGCCCTCGAGGCGGGCGGGGTCTTCTGGAAACCCACGGTGGAAGAGCAGAAAATGGCCCTTGAAAAGATGGACCCAAACACCCGCCGGCTCATGGCCATGATCAAAAAAAACATGGACCCGCAGGGCATCATGAATCCCGGAAACTGGGAGGTAAGCTGAATGAAATACGCGGATATCGTTCACCGGTGCTTCAGGTGCGGGTACTGCAAGTTTACCCGCGATTACACGGATTTCAACTGCCCCGCCTACCGGAAGTTCCGGTTCGAGACCTTCGCCCCCGGCGGGAGGATGTGGCTGATCCGGGCATGGCTCAATCACGAGATCGAAAACAGCCCGCGGTTCCAGGAGATCCTTTTTTCCTGCGCCACCTGCGCCAACTGCGTGGAGCACTGCGTCTTCACCTTCAGCGAGGACCTGGTGAACATCTTTATCGCGGCCAGGGAAGAGCTGGTGGCCGGCGGCGTCATCCCGCCCCCGGTGCGGGATTATTTCAAAAACATCGGCATCAGCGGCAACCCGTACAAGCTCCCGGCCGAGGACCGGGGAAAATGGGCCGAAGGGACCGGGCTTGCCCCCTATGACGGACAGGAATACCTTTTCTACGTGGGGTGCGTGGGGTCCTACGACGAGCGGGGCAAAAAGATGGCACGGGCCGTGGGTGACGTGCTCTTGAGGGCCGGGGTCTCCCTCGGCATCCTGGGACCGGAAGAAACCTGCGACGGAAACGAGGTCCGTGCCCTGGGAGAGTCGGGCCTGTTCCAGTTCCTGATGGAGCAGAATACAGAGAAGTTCGGTAAGCTGGGCGTAAAGAAAATCATCACCCTCGATCCCCATGCCTTCAATGCCTTTAAGAACGACTATCCCGGGCTTGCACCGTCCTGCGCGGTCTATCACTACACACAGGTCCTGGCGCCGCTAATGGATGCCGGGAAGATCCCGCTCGCGGGGTACCCGGAACGGGTGACCTACCACGATCCCTGTTACCTGGGCCGCCACAACGGCGAGTACACGGCCCCCAGGAGGATCCTGAAGGCCGTTCCGGGGCTGGATCTGGTGGAGATGGACCAGAGCGGCGAGGATGCCTTCTGTTGCGGGGGCGGGGGCGGAAATTTCTTTACCGACATCCTGGGCGGGGGCGCGGACGCCCCGGCCCGGATCCGGGTCCGGAGCGCCGCGGAGACCGGTGCCGGCGTTATCGCCGTGGCCTGTCCCCAGTGCGCCAAGATGCTGGAGGACGGGATCAAGGCCGAAGACATGGAGGACCGGCTCAGGGTCATGGACGTGGCGGAGATCGTCCTCGCGGCCATGGGCCGGGATAGCGCGTGATACCGTCCCGGGACCCGGAGCGGGGGGCCTCTCTGGTTCTCGGTGTCACCGGCGGCATTGCCGGCGGCAAGACCACGGTGGCAAACATGCTGGAGGAGCTGGGGGCCCCGGCCATCGATTTCGACGTGCTGGCCCGGGAGGTGGTGGCGCCCGGCACCCCGGGCCTCAAGGAGATTGTCGCGTTTTTCGGGAAAGACATCCTGGATGCGGCCGGCGGCCTGGACCGCAAGAAACTCGCCGGGATCGTGTTCCGGGATCCGCAAAAGAGAAAACACCTGGAGGCGCTGACCCATCCCCGCATTGTCCGGGCCTTCAGAAAACGGGCGGACGACATCAGGAAAAAGGATCCGCACGTTATCATCCAGGCGGTCGTCCCGCTGCTGTTCGAGGCGGGGCTGGAGGGCCTGGCGGACCGTATCCTGGTGGTCCATGTCCCCCGGAAAATCCAGGTGGACCGGCTCATGGCCCGCGACGGGATCGGCAGGGACCAGGCGGAGCGGATCCTTGACGCCCAGTGGCCCATCCACAAAAAGGCGGAGCGGGCCGATTTCGTGATCCGCAACGACGGCCCCCTTTCCGAAACCCGGAAACAGGTGGCGGATCTCTGGAGGCGGCTTCGCGCCCTTCAAAAAGAAACAGCGCCTTCCCGGCCCCGGGGAGACCCTCCCGCCTGACCGGGCCTGGAAAGGGCGCCCGGCGGATCCCCGCCGCTTTCGGGTTGACGCGGGGGAACCTCCTGATTCTGTGGCCGGGAGTCAACTACTATCGCCTCAAGGCGATAGCTTGATGGGCCAATCGCCTCGTCGAATGAATTCAACTTAGGCGGCCCGGATACCACCGGCTTTAGACGGTGGTAGTCCGCTTTTGCCCTTACGGGCATACTAAAGTCTTCTCCTGAAGGCGAGGGTTTTTCTCCCATTCCCAGAATGGGACAATAAAGGAAAAGGAGATCGCATCATGACAAGTACAACGGTTTCTCTCAAGGAAGCGGACCGGGTCGAGATCCTGACCCTCATGGATAATTACTCGGACGTGCTGCTCAGGAATACGGAGGTGGTCACACGGCCGCCCCTGGCCAAGGGGGGCACCATCCCCACCGACACCCTGCTGGCGGAGCACGGGCTTTCCATGCTGGTGACGGTATGGCAGGGAGAAGAAAAGCGGTCCGTCCTCCTGGATACCGGGTACACCGACCTGGGCGTTCCCCACAACATGGCGATCCTGGACGTGGACCCGGCCGGGTTCGACGCCGTGGTTCTGAGCCACGGGCACATGGACCATACGGGTTCCCTTTACGCTGTCCTGGACAGGATGCCCGCTCCCCGGACCCTGGTCCTCCACCCGGACGCCTTCCTTTCCCCCCGCTACTTCGCCCTGGATGACGGGCGGAAGCTCCTCTTCCCCCAGACCCTTGTAAAAAAGGATCTGGCGGACCGGGAGGTGACGCTGGTGGAAAGCCGGGAACCGGTCCTCCTGGCCGGAGACGGCGTGGCGGTCACCGGGGAGGTGCCCCACATCACCCCGTTTGAAAAGGGCCTCCCCAACGCATACGTGGAGCGGGACGGGAAGATCGAAAAAGACCCCATCCTGGACGACCAGGCCCTGGTGGTCCGCCTGAAAGGAAAGGGGCTGGTGGTGGTCGCCGGGTGCAGCCACGCGGGCATCATCAACACGCTGCTCCATGCCCGGAACATCACCGGCGAGGACCGGGTGCACGCGGTCCTGGGGGGCTTCCACCTTTCCGGTCCCTTTTTCGAACCGATCATCGAAGAGACCATCGGGGAGCTGAAAAAGATGGATCCGGCCGTCCTGGTCCCCATGCACTGCACCGGCTGGACCGCCATACAGAGGTTCTCGCAGGAATTCCCCCGCTCCTTTATCCTCAACAGCGTGGGTTCCCGTTTTACCCTGGCATGACGGGGACCCGCCGGTTCCCTTGTTGCTGCGCCCCGAGGCGCATAAACGCCACGGGTTCACCCTCGACTTTTTCAGTATCCAGGTGTATATTCCAGTTTTTTCAAACCGAATGAAGCGTCCCGCAGTCCCGGCGGAAACGGGACGGGGCATCAAAAAGGAGGACACCGTAAATGAATAAAATCGAGCGGGCCATCATCAGCGTAACGGACAAGACCGGGGTCGGGGAGTTTGCCGCGTCCCTTGCGGAATTCGGCGTGGAGATCCTGTCCACGGGCGGAACGGCCCGGGCCCTTCGGGAGGCCGGGCTCTCGGTGACGGATATTTCAGATTATACCGGGTTCCCCGAGATGATGGACGGCCGGGTGAAGACGCTCCATCCCAGGGTTCACGGGGGACTCCTGGGACTCCGGGACAACCCAGAGCATGTCCGGATGATGAACGAACACGGGATCAAACCGATCGATATGGTGGTGGTCAACCTCTACCAGTTCGAAAAAACGGTGGCCCGGGAAGGCGTGACGCTGGAGGAGGCCATTGAAAACATCGATATCGGCGGACCCTCCATGCTCAGGTCCTCGGCCAAGAACTTCAAGTTTGTCACGGTGGTTGTGGATCCGGCGGACTACGCCCCGGTCCTGAAGGAAATGCGGGAGACGGGCGGGGCCACGACCCTCGAGACGCGGTTCCGGCTGGCCCGGAAGGTCTTTCAATTGACCCACGCCTATGACGGGGCCATCAGCCGCTACCTGGAAACGGCCGCCCTTTAGACCGGGTCGGCGGGGCCGGTCCTGTTTTCTTTTTCTTGTCGGGGCAGGGCATGTTCTTGTGCACATGCCGTTGTTTTTTCCTGCAGTAGACGGCCTGGAACGTCCGGCAGCTCCCGGAGCCGTCCAGGCCGTCCTCCTCCGGCCAGGCGGCGTACATGCAGGTAAAATCGCAAAACTCCATTTCCGGTCTCCATCCCGCCCGCGGGGCCGGGCACCGCGGATACACCGCGCCGAAAAGCAACGAGATGCTTACTGAATGGTGATGTCCCCCGGGAACTCCTCCGCGCCCGGAATGGGCCCGAAGGTCCGCTCATACTTGGCGATGTTGTCCTGAAGGGCCTGGACGATCCGTTTCACGTGAGACGGGCTCACGATGATCCTCGCGTTGACCGAACCGGAGGGCGGGGCCACCATCAAAAAATCCAAGACAAATTCCTCCCGGGTATGGGCCACGGCCATGTTGTTGGAATAGACCCCGCCCATCAATTCCTTGGGAAATTCCACCCGGATCTCCTTCGATTCTTCCGCCATCTCCCTTGTCCTCCCGTATCCGATCCCGCCGGGGACGGTTTTCACAACAAAAAGGCGGTCAAGAGAACCCCCAACCGCCCGATGATGCGGCACACCCCCGCCGCTTCCTTATCCGCACTTGGTAAACCCGCAGAAGTGGCAGGTCATGCATCCTTCTTCAAAACTGATGGTCTGTCCGCACTCGGGGCACGTCTCGCCCAGCAGGCTGTCGGCATACTTGCCGTGTTTCTTTTTGGGCCGGTCCTGGAGGTACCGCTTTTCCAGCACCCGGCTGATGGCGTCGGGGATAGACAGGACGAGACCGTCTTTCTGAAAGACCGGGTGCTCGCCCCCGATCCCCTTCAATTGCTCCACCACCTTTTCCACGCCCACCCCGGAGCGAAGGGCGAGGGAAACCAGCCGCCCGATCGCCTCGGTCTTGGCGGTGGTGGACCGGCCGGATTTTCCGATGGTGGCGAACACCTCGAAGGGGCGCCCCTCGTACTCGGTGACCGTTACATAGAGGGCGCCCATGCCGGTTTTTGTCTTTGTGGTGAAGCCTTCCAGGGTCTCGGGCCGCTCCTTGACGGCGGTCATGAAGCCGTCTTCCGGCGATTTCTTTTCCGAAAGCGAAAGCACCTGGTTCTCCTTGCTCCCGTCCCGGTAGATGGTCACGCCCTTGCATCCCAGGCGATAGGCCAGGTCATAGACCTTGCGGACATCCTCCACGCTGCTGTCCCGCGGAAGGTTGACCGTTTTCGAGACGGCGTTGTCCGTGTATTTCTGAAACGCGGCCTGCATCCGGATGTGCCACTCGGGCGTCACGTCGTGGGCGCTGACGAACACCTCCCGCACCGGTTCCGGGATCTCGGCCATGTCCCGGATGCTCCCCTTCTCCGCAACGGCGTCCATCAGTTCCGGGCTGTAAAACCCCTTCTCCCTGGCCGCCCGTTCAAAATAGGGGTTCACCTCCAGGAGCCGATCGTTGTCCATCACGTTCCTGACAAAGCTGAGGGCGAACAGCGGCTCGATGCCGCTGGAGCATCCGGCGATGATACTGAGGGTGCCGGTGGGCGCGATGGTCGTTGTGGTGGCGTTTCTCAGAGGGGCTTCCTTCCGCTCCTTGAAAATGCTCCGATCGAAATTCTCAAAGGCGCCCCGCTCCCGGGCCAGCTCCCGGGAGGCCTCGCGGGCCTCTTCCTGGACGAAGCCCATGACCTCGGCGGCGATCTCGAGGGCCCGCTCCGAGTTGTACGGCACATTCAACTGAAACAGCATGTCCGCGAAGCCCATCACGCCCAGGCCGATCTTCCGGTTGCCGCGGACCATCCGCTCGATCTCGGGCAGCGGATACCGGGACATATCGATGGTATTGTCCAGGAAACGGACCGCCCACCGGATCAGGTCCTTCATGCCCGCGTAGTCGATGACCGGGCCGTCGTCGCCCGCCGCGACGTACCTGGCCAGGTTGATGGATCCCAGGTTGCACGCCTCCATGGGAAGCAGCGGCTGCTCGCCGCAGGGGTTGGTGCTCTCGATTTCACCGAGCGCCGGCGTGGGATTGTCCGCGTTGATCCTGTCCAGGAAAATGATCCCCGGATCCCCGTTTTTCCATGCCTGCCGGATCAGTTGATCGTACACCATGGGGGCGTTCAACCGCCCGACCTTCTTCTGATCCCGGGGGTCGATCAGGTCATAGTCGCCGCCCTCGCTCACGGCGTCCATGAAGGCCCCCGTCACCGCCACGGAAATATTGAAGTTGTTCAGCTCGTGATTCTCCGCCTTGCAGTTGATGAATTCCAGGATGTCGGGATGGTCCACCCTCAGGATCGCCATGTTGGCGCCGCGGCGCGTTCCGCCCTGCTTCACCTGCTCGGTGGCGGTGTTGAAGATCCGCATGAACGAAACCGGCCCGGACGCGACCCCGCCGGTGGTCCCCACGCGGCTTTTCTTGGGACGCAGCCGAGAAAAGGAGAACCCCGTGCCCCCGCCGGACTTGTGGATCAGGGCCGCGTTCTTGAGCGCATCAAAGATCCCCTCCATGCTGTCTTCCACTGGCAGGACGAAACAGGCGGCCAGCTGGCTCAGGCGGCGCCCGGCGTTCATCAGGGTCGGTGAATTGGGAAGGAACCTGAACTCCGTCATCATCGCGTAAAAGATCTCCTCCATCTTTTTCGCGGCCGCCTCGTCCCCGTAGTTTTTTTCGGCCGCGGCGATATGCCGGGCCACGCGCCGGAACATCTGCTCGGGCGTCTCCACGATCCGGCCGTTGCTGTCCTTTTTGAGGTACCGGCGTTCCAGGACCCTCCGGGCGTTGGGGGAAAGGGAAAGGCCGTCTTTTATGAAAATCGACTTGTTGAGGCGGACAGGGGAGGTGCGGGTCAGCCCGTATTCCAGGAGCTTGGCCTCCACGATCTTCTCCACAACCGAGATGGTAATGGTCCGGAGCTCCATCTTGGCGATCTGCTGCCGGATAAAACGGCTGATGGCCATGGCCTTGGCCGGCTCAATGGGATTTTCCTTGACCAGGAGGTCGGAGAACCGGTGATCGTCCCATCGGTATGTGGATAAATCGAAGCTGCCGTCTTCCGTGATCAGGATCTTGCCTTGGGCCATGGACGTCCTCCCTTGAGATCCCCGGCCGGGTACAGCGGCCG
>CAZCVB010000006.1:12360-25336 GCA_964501805.1 uncultured Desulfobacteraceae bacterium
CGTCAAGGAAAAAAGGCCCAAGATCCAAGGCCGATCCATGGCGCCGAACCCGGCCATTGACAAGAAACCGCCCCGTCACATAGGGTGGATCACCGGCGCTCCGGGCCTCCGGACCGGCCGCTGTTTTTGAAAAACCGTTTATGAAAAAAGGAGACGACATGCACCTGATTCACGGGTTTCACATGGAGCGGGAGCAGGAGATCGACGAATTGAAAACGCGCGCCCGGCTGTACCGTCACGCACGGACGGGCGCGGCCCTGCTGTCGCTGATCACGGAAGACGAAAACAAGGTGTTCGGAATCACCTTCCGCACGCCGCCTGCGGACGCCACCGGCGTGGCCCACATCCTTGAACATTCCGTGCTTTGCGGCTCCCGCAAGTACCCGGTGAAAGAACCGTTCGTGGAACTGCTGAAAGGATCCCTCAATACCTTTTTGAACGCCTTCACCTATCCGGACAAGACCTGCTACCCGGTGGCCAGCCAGAACCTGAAGGACTTCTACAACCTGATCGACGTCTACCTCGACGCGGTCTTCTACCCCCGCCTGACGCCCCACGTGTTCCAGCAGGAGGGCTGGCATTTTGAGGCGACCGATCCGGATCGGCCCCTGAAATTCAAGGGCGTGGTCTACAACGAGATGAAGGGGGCCTACTCCTCCCCCGACCAGGTCCTCATGGAGAAGTCCCGGCAATCCCTTTTCCCGGACCACCCCTACGGCGTCGATTCCGGCGGAAACCCGCGGCACATACCGGAGTTGACCTTTGAACGATTCAAGGCGTTTCACGAGAGATATTACCATCCCTCCAATGCGAGGCTCTACTTTTACGGGGACGACGACCCCGACGAACGCCTGCGACTTGCAAACGACTACCTGAAGGACTTCGATGCGATCCACCCGGACTCGGAGATCCCGCCGCAGCCGCGCTTTGCCGCGCCCCGACGGGCGGTCCACTCCTTCATGGTGGGCGAGGACCCAGACGGCGCCCCCAGGGGAATGGTGACCCTCAACTGGCTTCTTTCCGAAACAACGGACGCCCGGACCAACTTCGCTTTGCAGATCCTCGAGTACCTCCTCCTGGGCATGCCCGCCTCCCCGCTCCGCAAGGCCCTTATCGACTCCGGCCTTGGAGAGGACCTGGCCGGTGAAGGCCTGGGTCGGGAGCTGCGGGAGATCTACTTTTCCACGGGACTCAAGGGAATCGACCCGACGGAGGCCGACCGCCTTGAAACCCTTGTCATGGAGACCCTCTCCACGCTGGTCTCCAAGGGCATCGACCCCCTGACCGTGGAGGCGGCGGTCAACACCATTGAATTCCGGCTGAGGGAAAACAACTCCGGGCACTATCCCCGGGGCCTCCTCCTGATGCTGCGGTCCCTGACCACCTGGCTCTACGGCGGAGATCCCCTGGCCCTGCTGGCCTTTGAGAAGCCCCTGTCGGCCATCCGGACCCGGCTGGCCTCCGGACCCGGCCTTTTCGAGGAAATGATCCGCGATTTCTTCCTCCGGAACCGGCACCGGACCACGCTTGTCTTCCGGCCGGATCCGGCGCTGCGCGCGGCCCTGGCGGCCGAGGAGACCGAGCGTCTCGACAGGGCCCGCTCCCGCATGGATCCCGGAGAGATCCGGGACCTGGTGGAAAACACCCGGACCCTCAAGCGCCTCCAGGAGACCCCGGATCCTCCCGAGGCCCTGGCAACCATTCCGGTCCTCGGGCTCGATGACCTGGACCGGAAAAACAAGGTCCTGCCGATGACCCGGCTCCGGCTGGAGGGAATCCCGCTCCTCTTTCACGACCTCTTCACCAACGGGATCGTCTACCTGGACCTGGGCTTCAATCTTCACCTGCTGCCCCAGAGACTCCTCCCCTACGCGCCCCTCTTCGGCCGGGCCCTGCTGGAAATGGGCACCCAAAAGGAAGACTTTGTGGCCCTCACCCAGCGCATCAGCCGCAAGACCGGGGGCATCACGGCCCGCACCCTCACCGCGCCCGCAAGGGACGACCCGCGCGGGGCGGCGTGGCTGTTTTTGCGCGCAAAGGCCATGCAGCACCGGACCGCGGACCTGGTCTCGATCCTGAAGGACGTCCTTCTGTCCGCCCGCCTGGACGACCGGGAACGCTTTCGCCAGATCCTCTTGGAGGCCAAGGCGCGGGCCGAGGAGCGGCTGGTGCCCTCAGGTCATCAGCTGGTCGCCCTCCGGCTGCGGGCCCATTTCGGCGAGGCCCACTGGGCCGCGGAACAGATGGGGGGCGTGAGCCATCTCTTTTTTCTGAGAGAACTGGTGCGGACCGTCGAGGACCGGTGGAAAGAGGTCCTCTCCGACCTGGAGGAAATCCGAAGGCGCCTTGTCACCCGGGGAGCGATGATGGTCAATGTCACCCTTCCGGAGGCGGATCTGTCCGAGTTCGAGGCCCGCTGTCAGCCGCTCCTGGAGGCCCTTCCCGATGAAACCGCGGCCGAAATTCCATGGGACGGCGTCGCGCCCGCCCGGTGCGAGGGGATGACGCTCCCCTCGCAGGTCAACTACGTGGGAAAGGGTGCGGACCTCTACGCCCTGGGATACCGGTTCCACGGCTCCGCCCGGGTCATTACCCGGTATCTCAGAAACGCCTGGCTGTGGGACCAAGTCCGGGTCCGCGGCGGGGCCTACGGCGCCTTCTGCCTTTTTGACCGGCATTCCGGGGTGATCACCTTTGTCTCCTACCGCGACCCGAACCTGATGGACACCCTCCGGGCCTTTGACCGGGCCGCCGCCTTCCTCAAGGAGGCGCCCCTGGGCCGGGAGGAGATCACAAAGGCCGTCATCGGGGCGATCGGCGACCTGGACGCGCCCATGCTGCCGGACGCCAAGGGGTTCGCCTCGCTGGCGCGGTATCTGTGCGGGGACACGGACTCCGCCCGTCAGCGGATGCGGGAGGAGATCCTGGCCGCCCGGGATTCTCACTTCAGGGAGTTCGCCGACGTCCTCGCCCGGGTGAAGGAGGCAGGCATCGTCAAGGTCCTCGGATCCCCTGCCGCCATCCAGGCGGGATCGGCGGACCGGCCGGGCTGGCTGGAGACCCTGCGCGTCCTTTGACCTTTCGGTCCCGGCCCTCCCGGAATATTTGGGTTCCATATTCCGCCCCGGGATGTTATAAAGCGTCAGGTTGCGGACCGGCGTCCGGGCATCTGACCATGACTCGGCCCGGTTCGGGATGATATTGCACGAGAGATCAGGACATCACAGGAGACAACACCGCCATGAAAAAATATACCGTCAAGTTCCTTCCCAGCGACAACTCCATCGAGGTGGATGAGGGCACCACCATCGCCGAAGCGGCCCAGGAGGTGGATGTGTTCATCAACAACCTGTGCGGCGGCCAGGGTGTCTGCGGCAAATGCCGGGTCCAGATCGCCAAGGGCCGGGCCGAGGCCGATGAACACGCCCGCGGCCTCTTTTCGCAGGATGAGCTCATGAAGGGATACGTCCTGGCCTGCCAGACGGAGATCCACGACGACCTGGAGGTGGTGATCCCGCCCGAATCGCGGATGGATGAATCCCAGATCATGACGGGGGAGGCGTCGGCGACCGGTCCCGCGCGCGAAGTAACGCCGCTGGCAAGAAAAATATACCTGGAACTCCCCCCGCCCACCCTGGAGGACAACATCCCCGACATCGAGCGGATCGCCCGGGAACTGCGCAAGCAGGTCGGATGGCAGCCCTTCGACATCCCCCTGGACTGCCTCCAGCGCCTCTCGGAGATCCTCCGCGACAACGAATGGAAGATAACGGTCACCCTGGGGAAAGATGGAAACCGCTTCAAGATCCTGAAAATCGAGCCCCTTGATACGGCGGACCGCAATTACGGCCTCGCCGTCGACGTGGGAACCACCACGGTGGTGGCCCAGCTGGTGGACCTCCGGACCGGCCGGGTCATTGGCGTCGACGGCAGCCACAACCTCCAGGCCCGGTACGGCGAGGACGTCATTTCCAGGATGATCTACGCCTGCGGCAAGGGGGGTCTTTCGCCCGTTCAAAAGGCGGTGATCAAAAACATCAACCAGCTTGTGGACAACCTGACGCGGGAACACGGCATTGAGAAGGACGACATCACCGCCATGGTAGCCGCCGGGAACACCACCATGAGCCATTTTCTCCTGGGCCTGTCCCCCTGTTCCATCCGCCTGGATCCTTACGTCCCCACTGCGAACGAATTTCCCCTGTGCCGCGCGGCCGACATCGGGATACGGATCAACCCGCGGGGGATCCTTCATACCATCCCCTGCGTGGCCTCTTACGTGGGCGGGGATATCGTCGCCGGGGTCATGGCCTGCGGTATCCAGGACCAGGAGGCGGTCAAGGGCCTCATCGACATCGGCACCAACGGTGAAATCGCCATCGGCAATTCCGACTGGCTGGTGTGCTGCTCCGCCTCCGCCGGGCCCGCGTTCGAGGGCGGCGGAACCCGCTGCGGCATGCGGGCCATCAAGGGCGCCATTGAAAAGATCCAGATCCGGGACGGCCGCCTCCACTACGAGACCATCGGAAACGCCAGTCCCCGGGGGATATGCGGTTCCGGCCTCATCGACTGCATCTACGAGCTGGTGAAAAACGGGATCATCGGGGCCGACGGAAAATTCGACCGCTCGCGCAAGGACGACCGGCTGGTCACGACGGAGGAAATCCCCTCTTATATCATTGCGCCGGGCGAGGAGAGCGAGACGGGGACTCCCGTTGTCATTACGGAATCGGACATCGACAACCTCATCAAGTCAAAGGGGGCCGTCTTTGCCGCCATCAAGTCGCTTCTCGACTATCTCGGTCTCGGATTCGAACAGATCGACACCCTGTACGTGGCGGGCGGTTTCGGCAGTTTTCTGAACATCCCGAAGTCGGTCGCCATCGGGCTCCTCCCGGATATTCCGGAAGAGAAAATCCAGTTTATCGGTAATAGCTCCCTCACGGGGGCCCGGCGAAGCCTCCTTTTTGAAGAAGACCTCGAGACATGCCTCAACATCTCCCGATCCATGACCAACATCGAATTGTCCGTCTACCAGCCGTTCACCGATGAATACATTGCCGCCCTGTTCCTGCCTCACACGGACCGCAGGCTTTTCCCGTCGGTGACGTACTGACCCGGGGCGCGCGCGGCGTTATCCGGTCCCGGCACGGCGGGCCGGATGCGCCTGACCGCACGACCCGGCCCGCCCGCGGCCACGGAAAGGGAAAACCGGAAAAAGCGACGGCCTGAAGACCATGCTGCAGATCGGCTCCCGGAAACTCGAAAACCGGCTCATAATGGCCCCCATGGCCGGCATCACCAACCTGGCGTTTCGCAGGATCGTCAAGCGGTTCGGGCCGGGTCTCGTAACCACCGAGATGGTGAGCGCGGCCGGCCTGGTCAGGGGACGGCGGGGGCCCGGGCGGCGAAACCGGACCTTCGATTACCTTGCGACCCATCCCGATGAAAAGCCCCTGTCCGTACAGGTATTCGGAACCGATCCGGATATCATGGCGCGCGCGGCGGAGATGGTCGTGGACGCGGGCGCGGATATCGTGGACATCAACATGGGTTGCCCGGCCAGGAAGGTGGTCAGAAACGGCGCGGGCGGGGCGCTTCTCCGGGACCGCCGGCGGGCGGCGGAGATCGTCTCCGCCGTCCGCCGGGCCATACCGGTTCCGCTTACCGTAAAGATGCGCTCCGGATGGTCACCGCGGGATCCCCTCGCGCTGGATATCGCCCTGGCCGCGCAGGACAGCGGCGCGGACGCCGTCACCCTTCATCCCCGGTTCGTGAAGCAGGGCTTTTCCGGCCGGGCCGACTGGGGCCTTATCGCCCGGTTCAAGGAACACCTGAGGATCCCCCTGATCGGAAACGGGGATGTTTTACGGCCGGCCCTTGCCCTCGAAATGAGGGCCGTCACCGGGTGCGACGGGGTAATGATCGGCAGGGGGGCCATCGGCAATCCGTGGATTTTCCGTAACATCCTGGATCTGGAAGAGGGGCGCGCGCCGAAGGCGCCGTCGCTGCCGGAACGAAAGGCCCTCATCCTGGAGCATTTCGGGCACCTCTCCCGGGAAATGGGGGAACTCCGGGCCGCCAGGATGATGCGGGGCCTTCTTTTGTGGTATACCAAGGGGCTTCCTCACAGCGCGCGGTTCAGGGGCGCCCTGACCAGCGTTCGTGACCTGGACACCATGATCTCCGCCGTGGACCGTTTTTTCTCCGCCATTTCCGGGGACAGGACGGTCCCGGGCGAGGCGGCATGATCTTTGTCGAACCCTGCCTTCGGCCGGGCCGGGAAACCGGTTTCTCCCGGCAGCTCACACCGGCCGCGGGCATCCCGGCGGAAACAAAAAAAGGACCCCCTCGCGGGAAAAAGGAAGGCGCGTGAAAGTCAGGCTGGCAAAGAGTGCGGGATTCTGCATGGGCGTCCGCCGGGCCATGAAGATCGTCCTTGAGGAACTCAACAAACGGAGATCCGGGCCCCTGTATACCCTGGGACCGCTGATTCACAACAACCAGGTCCTCGATCTCCTGGCCGCCAAGGGGGTCCGCACGGTGGACGACCCCTCGGGGATAGATTCCGGCGAGGTGGTGATCCGGGCCCACGGCATCGGGCCCGAGAAACGGCGCGCCATCCGGCGGGCGGGCCTTTCCATCATCGACGCCACCTGTCCCCGCGTGGCGCGGGTTCACGCCCTTGTCCGCTCCTATACCCGGAAAGGGTATGCCGCCGTCATCGTGGGCGATCGCAATCACCCGGAAGTACAGGGAATCATAGGATACAGCGAGGGCCCCGTCCATGTGGTGGAGGAGGCGCGCGACGTCTCCCGATTACCCCCCATGGAACCGGTCTTTGCCGTGGCCCAGACCACCCAGGACCGGGCTTCTTTCCAGGAAATCACAAAATTGCTGCAGGAACGGTTTCCCGGAATCCGGATCTTCAACACCATCTGTGACGCGACCCGGGAACGACAGCAGGAAGTACGGGTCCTGGCCGGGCAGGTGGACGGCATGGTGGTGGTGGGCGGCTATCACAGCGGCAACACCCGCCGGCTGGCCCAGGTCTCCAGAAACGCGGGCGTTCCGACCTTTCATGTGGAAACCGAAAAAGACCTGGACCGGGAACGGCTTGCAAACATGCAGGTCATCGGTATCACGGCGGGCGCCTCCACACCCAACTGGATGATCAAGAACGTGGCGCGGGAAATCGAGGCCATCCGGAGCCGCCGGGAATCCTCGGTTATCCGGGGCCTGAGACGGACCTTCAAGTTTCTTCTCCTGAGTAACCTCCTGGCCGCGGGCGGGGCCTTCTCCCTCTCGTTCGCGGCCGCCACCCTTTCCCTGCGACACGCGGGTCCGGCCTTCCCGATGCTTACGTTCCTGTATATCTACGCCATGCACGTGCTGAACCGCTTCCTGGACAAGGGGGCCAGCGCCTACAACGACCCGGAAAGGGCCGCCTTCCTGAAAAAGCACCGGGGACTCCTGGTCATCAGCGGGATCGCGGCCGGGATCGGCGGGCTTGTGCTCGCCTTTCATATCGGCATGGCGCCGTTTCTCGTCCTGAGCGCCGTGACGCTCCTGGGGATCTTCTACAGCCTTCCCCTTGTGCCGGAAAAATACCGGGAACGGGTTTCTTACGCCAAGATAAAGGACATTCCCGGCTCCCGCGGTCTCTCGGAATCCCTGGCCTGGGTCACCGTCATCACGGTCCTTCCCCTGCTGGAGGAAAAAGCCATCGTGTGGCCCGCCGCGCTCACCGCCTTTCTCGCCGTCCTGCTGATCAGCTACGTCCGCTCCGTGCTTTTTGACATCTTCCAGGAACAGGGCGACCTGATCGTAGGCACGGAGACCCTCCCCATCATGCTGGGTAAAAAAAAGACAGTGTCGCTCCTCCGGGGCATCCTCCTGTGCGCCGGGGGCGTCCTGATCGCGAGTCCCCTGGCCGGGTTCAGCAGCCCGTTTTCGTATGTCATGCTGATCCCGCTGGCCGGGGAGGCCCTGTGCCTCCTGGCCCATGAACGGGAATGGCTGTACCCGGGAATCATGCAGGAGGCCCTGGTGGAGGCGAATTTCTACCTGGCCGGTCTCCTGGCCTTTTTGTGGCAGGCCCTGCCGTGAACACCGTCAGCGTCATCATCCCCACCTTCAACCGGGCCCGAAAGGTGGCCCGGGCGGTTTCATCGGTCCTGGAACAGACCGTTTCCCACACGGAGATCGTGGTGGTGGACGACGGGTCCACCGACGACACGGCGCAGGCCCTGGCCCCCTTTCACGACCGCATCACCTTCATTGCGCATCCGCGCAACCGGGGTGTTTCGAGTGCGAGGAACACGGGAATCCGGGCGTCGCGCGGCTCCATGATCGCCTTTCTGGATTCCGACGACCGCTGGCTCCCCGAAAAGCTGGCGGCGCAGACGGCCTTTTTCCAGCAGCACCCGGAAGCCGTGATCTGCCAGACCGACGAAATCTGGATCCGGAACGGCCGGCGGGTCAACCCGGGAAAACGCCACCTGAAGCCCTCGGGAGATATCTTCGAGGCCTCACTGGAACGCTGCCTGGTGAGTCCCTCGGCCGTCATGCTGAAGCGGTCTCTTGTGGAAGAGGTGGGATATTTCGACGAGGATCTCCCCGCATGCGAGGATTACGATCTCTGGCTCAGGATCAGCTGCCGTCATCCGGTTCACCTGATCCCCAAGGCCCTTGTCATTCGGGAAGGCGGGCATCCGGACCAGCTCTCGGTCCGGTTCCGGGGGATGGACCGGTTCCGGATCCGCGCCATCCTGAAGGTGCTCCAAAGCGGGGAACTCGATCCGGCCCGGGTGGAAGCGGCCATGGAAATTCTCCGAATAAAATGCCGTATTTACGGGAACGGCTGCCTCAAGAGGGGAAGAAAAGCGGAGGGGCACCACTACCTTCGGCTTCCCGAAAAAACGGCCCGGGAATTACAGCGGCGGCGCGGCCTCCAGGGGAACCCTGCTGAATCACCGCCCGGCGAAGACCCTGTTTCAAGCCTACCGGATCCCGGATGACCTGCTCCCGACACCGCGCCCGGGCTATTCCTTTGAAAGGATCTTCACCGCCACCTTTCCTTCAAGGGCCTCCCGGAAGCGCTCGGCATCCTGCTCGCTCCCCACGATCGCGCCGTAATGCATGGGGATCGCCAGCTTCGGCGCGATGGCGAGGGCCGCCTGAACCGCCTGGTCGGCGGTCATCACGTACGTACCGGACACGGGAAGAAGCGCAATGTCCACCTCCAAGTCCTTCATCTCAGGGATAAAATCGGCATCGCCCGCGTGATAGACCCGGACGCCTTCCGCCTCAAGGACAAAGCCCAGCCAGCCGTTTTCCCTGGGGTGAAAATCCTTGTCCGTGTTATACGCCGGCACCGCGCGGACCGTTATTCCGCCCACCGACACCGTGTCTCCCGGGCGCACCACCCGCACGTCGCCCGAAAGCTTACCGGCGGAATCCTTCTCGGTCACGATCACCGTGTCGGGGCCCTGAATCTTGGCCACGTCCGCGGGGGAGCAGTGGTCAAAGTGCTCATGGGAAATCAGGATCACGTCGGCCCTGGGCCCGCCTGAAATCTCATAAGGGTCGATATAAACCGTCTTTTCCGCGTCAATGCGGAACCCGTCGTGGCCCAGCCAGTGAATCCGGCCTGCGAATTCTTCTATCATCCCCGTCACCTCCCTTTGCGCGGGGCCGGCGAAACCCGCCGCGGACATGCCGTCATGCCCGCCCGGAGCCGCCGCCGACCGCCACCAAAAATCTCGGATATTATTGTAATATCAAGTAGTTAAATGGTTCTCGAGCTTAAAACACCGATCCCGCCATCATGCGGAAAACCGTGACGCAAGGACTGGCTCACGCCGGTTCCAGGATAATCTTGTGGTCTACCAGGGACAGGGCCTTCACCCTGGCCCGCACAATCTTCTCGTCTCCGAACAGGTCCACCAGCCGGACGTCGTCCCCCCGGTTCTCAAGGGAATCGACGTTCTCGAGGACCAGTTCCTCCACCCCGTCTTTCAAGAGATAAACGCTCGATTCACACATGTTTTCGCCCCATCTCTCCGATAATTTTCGATACCCCCGCCACCAGGTGGGGCAATGGTTCGACCGAGGCCCCCACGATGACCACGTCCTCCTGGGTCAGGGGAATAAGTATCTTTTTCGCGCGGCTGGAGGCGACGGCCTCCGCCATTCGGGCCGTGACCTCGCCCATCATGGCATTCGCCATCAGAACGGCCAGCGGACCGACGATCACATCCACCCGGCGGCAGGACCAGGACACGGCATTTTCGCCCGTGCCGCCCCGGTTGGCGCCGGCCTTCATCATGCGGGCCGTGGCGATGGAATTGGTCCCCAGGGCCAGAATCTCCAGGTCGTTACCAAGGGCGGCCCGAAGCCCCTTGATCACGGCGGCACCGATCCCACCGCCCTGCCCGTCCATTACCATCAATCTCACGATATCACCCTTTCCGCCATTCCGCCCCGAAGACCGGACGCCCCCGTGGAATGGCCCCGGCCCGGAGGGCGTCAAGAATTGCGACATTCATCATCCGGACGACAGAAACCGGGCTTTTTACGAACCCGTCAAAATTCGATTGCATCCTGTTCCAAATCCCGATATTGAATGCAATGACACACGGTGCCGCCCGGGAACAGCCGCATCCCCTCATCCCCACCGCATCTTGACCCCGGCGGCACACGGGTTTCGGGACGCTCCATCTGCGATCCTACATCATCCGCTGAAGCGGAACAAGTCACAAGAGATAACGCCCATGCCTTTTCAGATCTTTCTCTTCGCACCCGCCGCGTATTTGCTGGGATCCATCCCTTTTGGAAAACTCATCGCCCGAAAGGTCGCGCGCATCGATATCACCCGCCGGGGAAGCGGAAATATCGGCGCAACCAACGTTGCACGGGAACTCAGCCTGAAGTGGGGCCTCCTCACCCTGGGTCTCGATGTGCTGAAAGGTCTTGTTCCCGTGCTTCTTTTCTCGTACACCCTCGACGAAGCGGTGTCTCCCGCTGAGACGGGTGCCGTGCTGACGGGCCTCGCCTCCCTGGCGGGGCACCAGTTTTCCATTTTTCTGCGTTTTCGCGGTGGAAAGGGCGTCGGCACGGCCCTGGGCGTCTTTCTCGCCATCGCCCCGCTTTCGTGCGTCCCGGCCCTTCTTGTCTTTGTGGCGGCGGTCTACCGGTGGAATTACGTCTCCCTGGCTTCCATGGTTTCGGTCTGGACCGTGCCGGTTTTTCTCGCCCTTACCGGCGGCCGCGCCACGGTCATCCTCGGCGCCGCCCTTGCGGCGGCCCTTATCTGCCTGCGACACCGGGAGAACATTCACCGGTTGATCCGGGGAGACGAGCCCGGATGGCGGCCTCCGGAAGGTCAGCGCAACCGGTCCAGGAGACGATCCAGCTCGTCGTCGGAATAAAAGTAGACCACAATGCGCCCCTCCCTGCCCCGCCGCCGGATCTCCACCTTGGTTCCCAGGGACCGCTTGAGGTCATCCGCCAGGGACTGGAAATAGTAGTCGGTTTCCGATACCTTCTTCCGGTGATCCGCCCCCGCTTTTCCCCGTCGCTTGGCAAGAATCTCGGCCTGACGGACCGAGAGGCGCTTTTCGACAATCCGGTCTCTGAGCCGTTTCTGGGCCTCGGCGCTCCTGAGACCCGCCAGGACCCGGGCATGTCCCATGCTGAGCCGCCCTTCCACCACGTCCTTCTGGACAAAGACCGGCAGCTTCAACAGCCGCAGGAGGTTCGTTATGGTGGAGCGGTCTTTCCCCAGCCGTTTCGCCAGCGCCTCCTGCGTGCCCCCGATCTCCTTCAGAAGTTTCCGGCAGGCAAGGGCCTCTTCAATGGGGTTCAGGTCCTTTCTGTGGATATTTTCGATAAGCGCCAGTTCAAGGGCCTCGGTGGACGAGGCCTCCCGGACCACCACCGGGACGCGGGAAAGCCCGGCCTTCTGGGCCGCCCGCCAGCGTCGCTCCCCCGCAATCAGCTGGTATCCGGATGCCACCTTTCGCACCAGAAGCGGGGTGATCACGCCTTTCTGGCGAACCGAATCCGCCATTTCTTCCAGCTCCGGCTCGGAGAAGATCTGTCTCGGCTGGTGGGGGTTGGGTTCAATGGCCGCCACCGGGCACTGGAAAAACCGGGGGGAATCGCTTTCCAGGCCGCCGGTCTCTGGAATGATCGCGGACAGCCCCTTTCCAAGGGCCTTTCTCTTTGCCATGGTCTCCTATTCCCTCCCCATGAATTCCCTTGCCAGGGCCAGGTAGCTCCGGGCCCCCGTGGAACGCACATCGTACAGCAGTATCGGCAGTCCATGGCTCGGCGCCTCGCTCAGACGGACATTGCGCGGGATAACGGTCTTGAACACCCGCCCCCTGAAATGGTCGCGCACTTCAGCTGCAACCTGGCGCGACAGATTGTTCCGGACATCGAACATGGTCAGGACGATGCCCCGCAGCCTGAGCCCGGGATTCAGGCCTCTTTTCACCGCCCTCACGGTCAGAAGCAGCTGGGACAGCCCTTCCAGTGCGTAGTATTCACACTGCAGGGGAACCAGCACTGAATCCGCCGCAGTCAGGGCGTTGACCGTAAGGAATCCGAGGGAGGGCGGACAGTCCATGAAGATATAATCATATCGATCCGATATCGCCGTCAGCCCTTTTCGAAGGCGGAATTCCTTTTCCCGCATCGCCGCCATCTCCACCTCCGCGCCGATAAGGCCTTGGGTCGCCCCGATGAGGTCCAGGCCCGGCAGGGCCGTCCGCATGACGACCTGCTCGGCGGAAGCGGATCCGGCCAGCAGATCGAAGAGCCCTTTTTCCACCTGCGATCGTTCGAAACCAAGACCGGTGGTCGCGTTCCCCTGGGGATCGCAATCCACCAGCAGGCAGGATTTTTCGGCCGCCGCGAGGCAACAGGAGAGATTGACGGCGGTGGTGGTCTTCCCCACACCGCCTTTCTG
>CAZCVB010000007.1:0-25185 GCA_964501805.1 uncultured Desulfobacteraceae bacterium
CTCGATAATATATAAAAACCACCTGACCGGTCCCCGGGCGCGGCCCCCGGCGGTCGATCCCTGCCTCAAGGGGTAGGGTACCCGAAGACTGTTGTCAAGGGGATTGGAGGGCGGGATCCTTTTTCCAAAGGGGCGGCCCGGTGGATGTTACCGGAGGTGAAATGGCGGAAACCGGATATCCTTATGACGCCGATTTTCTGAAAAAGGCCATCGATCGTTTTCCATCGGCCAGGATACTGGTGGTGGGCGATATTATCATGGACGAGTTCATCTGGGGCCGTGTGTCGAGGATTTCCCCGGAGGCGCCGGTCCCGGTGGTGAACGTCACCCGGCAGACGACCCTTCTGGGCGGCGCCGCCAACGTGATCCACAACATGGCCAGCCTCGGCGCGGCCCCGATCCTCTGCGGCGTGATCGGTGCGGACCGGAGGGGTGAAGAGATCGTTGAGAAGGTGCGGGCGCTGGGCCTGGACACGGGGGGGATCGTCATGGAACCGGACCGGCCCACCAGCATCAAGACGCGCGTCGTGGCGCACGGGCAACAGGTGGTCCGGTTCGACCGGGAGAGCCGGCGAGAGATCCTTCCCGGGAGCACGGAAAAACTCCTGCAGTTCATTGAGGAAAAACTGCCCTCCATCGACGCCGTCGTGGTCTCGGATTACGGAAAGGGCGTCATTTCCACTCCTCTCATGAAGGGGTTGCGGGACCGGGTGCGGGCCGTTTCGGAAAGATCCATCGTCACTGCGGTGGACCCGAAGACCGGTAATTTTGAATATTATCGCGGGGTGGACGTCATCACCCCCAATCATCACGAGGCCGGGGCCTTCTGCGGGTTCGAGATCACGGACCGGGAGAGCCTGGTGCGGGCCGGACACCGGATGCTGGAACGGCTGGAGTGCCGCTCGGTCCTGATTACCCAGGGGAAGCGGGGCGTCACGCTTTTTGAGAACGGGGGGGATATCACGCACATCCCCACCTTTGCCAAGAAGGTCTTCGACGTGACCGGGGCCGGAGACACGGTCATTGCCACCTTTTCGCTGGGTCTCGGTTCCGGCCTGGATCTCAGGTCCGCCGCGGTCCTGTCCAATTTCGCGGCGGGCCTGGTGGTGGCCGAGGTGGGGACGTCGGCCGTGACGGCCGCGGAGCTGAAAAAAAGCCTCGGGGACGGGTCCCCTGTACCGGAATGAATTGATCGGGGCGGAAACCTGTTCAGGATCCTCCCGAAGTCTTCCCGCACGGCGGAAACGGGCGGGAGAGGCAATCTTCAGGAAACGCTGGAAAGGAGCCGGCATGAGCCATCCCAGCGAACCGGACCCGGTGAAGCTGATCGCCAGCCTTTTTTCTCCTGAAAAGGAGATGCTCGACAGGGCCGCGGCGGACATGGAGGTCCTGTTCGGGCCGGTGGACTGGCGGAGCCCGGAACTCTACTTCGACCGGACCCGGTACTATGAGAGGGAGATGGGCTGGCCCCTGCACCGGTGTTTTGTTTCATTTGAACGCCTGGTGCCGGCGGACCGCCTGGCGGAGATAAAGCTGGAAACGAACCGGGTGGAGGAGCGCTACCTGGAGGACGGGCGCCGGCGCGTCAACATCGATCCCGGCTTGATTTCGGCGGAGCGGCTGGTCCTGGCGACGGGCAAGAATTACGTGCACCGGATCTACCTGTCAAAGGGGATTTACGCGGATCTGACCCTCCTTTACAAGCGGAAATGCTTCCGGTCCCTTCCATGGACCTACCCGGATTACGGGAGCCCGGAGACCGTCGCGGCCTTCAACGGGATCCGGGAACGGTATATGAACCAGTTGAGGGAGATGAAACAAATTGCTTAAGAGCATGACCGCCTACGGGGCGGGTGAATTCGGGTCGGAAAGCCGGGTGTTTTCCGTTGAGATCCGGTCGTACAACAACCGGTACCGCGACATCGTCCTGATGCTTCCCAGGGATCTCCAGCCATTGGAGCAGGATCTCAAGGCCCTGATCGCCTCGCGGATCCGGAGGGGCCGGGCCGAGGTGTCGGTACAGGTGGCGGAGGCAGGGGATGAGGCCGCGTATGACCTGGAGCTGAACCGGCCGCTGGTGAGGTCGTATCTGGAGATATTCGGCCAGCTCGCGGAGCAGGCCGGTATTGATCCGGAAGTCCGGATGGAGGTCCTGTGCCAGATGAGGGACGTGATCCTCGTCAAACCCCGGACCGTGGAGGCGGACGCGGCCAGGGCCGGTATCGAGGAGGCCCTGGGCCGGGCCCTCGATTCCCTCGATGCCATGCGCGTCCGGGAGGGGGCGGCCATTGAGGCGGATTTCATAAAACGGATCGATCTCATAGAAGGATACGCCGGGGAGATCCGGAAGCGGGCCCCGGCGGTGGTGGCGGCGTATCAGGAGCGGCTGAAGGAGAAAATCGCCCGTCTCGAGGCGGATACGGTCGTGGACGAGGGGCGCCTCGCCCAGGAAATCGCTTTTTTCGCCGACCGGTCGGATATTACCGAGGAGCTGGTCCGGATCGAAAGCCACCTGGAGCAGTTCCGGGGATACCTCCCGCGGGACGAGGCCCTGGGACGGCGGCTCGATTTTCTGCTCCAGGAGATCAACCGGGAGGTCAATACCATCGGGTCGAAGGCATCGGATGCCGTCATTTCCGCAACGGTCGTGGAAATGAAGGCGGAACTGGAGAAGTTGAGGGAACAGGTGCAGAACGTGGAATAGGGTGCCGTTCGGGAGGGTCTTCCCCCGCCGGACGGCCCCCGGACCGGTTTCCATCGCGGCAAGGAGCATGTGTCATGAGTGCCCGGCTTGTTAATATCGGTTTCGGCAATTCCGTCGTCTCAAGGAGAGTGATCGCCATTATTTCCCCCAACGCCGCGCCCATCCGGCGGCTTCGGGACGAGGCCCGCGAGGAGAAACGGCTCATCGACGCCACCCAGGGGCGACGGACCCGGTCCGTGATTATCACCGACAGCAATCACGTGATCCTGTCCGCCATCCAGTCCGAAACCATTGCCCAGCGGTTCAGTCCCGAGGGCACGTTGAGCAGGGAGGATATCGAGGGATAGCCATGCGGGGTCAGCTTTTTGTCATTTCAGGCCCTTCGGGGGCGGGAAAATCCTCCATCGCGAGGGCCCTTCTCGACGGCGTCCCCGGCCTGGCGTATTCCGTCTCCCACACGAGCCGGAGGCCGAGGGGCGCTGAAAAGGACGGCGTGGACTATCATTTCGTGGACCGCGGGACCTTCCGGGAGATGATCGCGGCGGGCGCGTTCGTCGAATGGGCGCCCGTGTACGACGATTACTACGGCACGGCCTTTTCCACGCTGAAAGAACGGATGGACGCCGGACTGGACGTCCTCCTGGACGTGGACAGCCAGGGCGCGCGGGGCATCCGGGAGGCATTCGACGATACGGTCCTCATCTATGTGCTGCCGCCCTCCCTTTCCGCCCTGGAGAAACGCCTGACCGCCCGGGGAACCGATTCGGAGCGCACCATCCGGCGGAGGATGGAAAAGGCGGCGCGCGAGATCGAAAACTGCCTCTGGTACGATTACATCGTCATCAATGACGTGCTGGAAACGGCGGTTCGTGAGGCCCGGTCGATCATCGTGTCGCGGCGGTGCAGGACCTCCCGCAGGAAGCGGTATGTGCGGGAGCGGTTCGGTATCCCGGCCTCCGGAAAGGGATCCGGCGAAGGCGGTGACTCGTAGGCCGGTGTTTCCATCCATTCCCTGCCCCGGTCGTCCATAACAGGAACACGGGAGGCGTCCCATCACTGAACAGCACCTGTTTCCCATCCCCGGGTTTCACGGGATTCGCGAGGCCCTCCGGAGCGGCCGCATGCGGATCCGCGAGCTCTGGATCGTTGATGGAAAGACGTCCCGCCGGACGGAGGAACTCCTCCGTCTGGCGCGGGAGAAACAGATCCCGGTCGTCCGAAAAAAGCGAGAAACCCTTTCCTTTCTCGTCCCGGACACGGCCCACCAGGGGGTGGTGGCCCTGTCCGACGGATTCAGGTATGCGGACCTCGCATCCGTGATCCGGGCCTCGCAAGAGGCGCCGGGCCGGGGCCTGCTGGTGGCCGCGGACCATATCACGGACGAGGGGAATCTGGGCGCGCTGATCCGCACGGCCGCCTTTTTCGGCGCCCACGGGCTCATCCTCCCCAAGGACCGCTCGGCGGGGGTGTCCCCCGGGGTCCTCAAGCGCGCCGCCGGCGCCGTGGCGCGCCTTCCGGTGGTGAAGGCCGTGAACCTTGGAAGGGTCCTGGATTTTCTGGAGAAAAAAGGCTTCTGGATCGTCGGCGCCTCCGGGGACGGCCCGGCCTCCGTTTACCGGTTCGACTGGCGGCGCGATCTGGTCCTGGTCCTGGGAAATGAACAGCGGGGCATGGGCCGGCTGATCCGGCGAAGGTGCCATGAGGTGGTGCGCGTCCCGTCCCCCGGGGGGGTGGAATCCCTGAACGTGGCGGTGGCGGGGGGCGTGATCCTTTCAGAGATCTTCCGCCAGCGGGAAGCCGGCCATGGCGCCCGCGGCCACAAGGGCCCGGACGAGGGCGCATAAGGGGAGTCCCACCACGTTGGTGTAGGAACCGGAGATGGCCTCCACCATGAACGCGCCGATGCCCTGGATGGCGTATCCTCCGGCCTTTCCGAAAGGCTCCCCCGTCCGGATATAGGCGTCGATCTCGCGCCCGGTCAGCGGCCTGAACCGGACGTGCGTGGTGACGGCCTCGGAGTGGACCGGTTCGCCGGAGGGGCCGATGATGCAGAACCCGGTGATCACCCGGTGTTTCCGCCCTTCCAGTTGTGACAGCATCCGGCGGGCGTCGTCGGAATCCGCCGGTTTTCCCAGTATCCGCCGGCCCGCGACCACCACGGTATCGGCCCCCACGATCCAGAAAGGCCCGGTCCGGCCGGAGACGCGGCGCGCCTTTTTCTCCGCCAGGAAAAGGGATCCGCGCGTCGGGTCCCGGGGCATGTCCTCCTCGCTGACCCGGCTGGCCACCGGGCGAAAGGGGATCCCGGCCTGGACCAGCAGTTCCCTCCTGCGGGGGGAGGCCGATGCCAGGATCAGGGGTGTTTCCGGAGAGATCCGGTGGGTCTTTTTCATGGGCGCGTCTCCGGGATCACGGGTCCAGCCCGAACAGGTCCCGCGCGTTTTGGGAGGTGCGCCGTGCCACTTCCTCGAAATCCGCTCCCCTGAGCCGCGCGATCTCCCTTGCGGTGAATGCGACATAGGCGGGTTCATTCCGTTTTCCGCGCCGGGGAACCGGGGCCAGATAGGGGCAGTCGGTCTCCACGAGCATTGATTCGAGAGGAAGGGCCGCGGCGACGGCCTTTACCCGGGCCGCCTTCTTGTAGGTTACGGTACCGGGGATGGAGATGTAATATCCCAGCGAAATAAAGGCCTCGGCCAAGGCCACGTCCCCGGAAAAACAGTGGATGACCCCCCTTCGCACGCCTTTTCCCATCTCCCGGATCATGCGGAAAACCGCGTCGTGGGCCTCCCGGTCATGAACGATGACAGGCAGGTCCAGGTCGCGGGCCAGGCGGAGCTGGCGCGAAAAGGCCTGTTCCTGGACCTCTTTCGGCGCGCGCATGCGGAAAAAATCGAGGCCGATCTCCCCCCAGGCCACGGCGCCTTCCGATTCCGCCATTTCCGCGATCTCCTTCAGGACATCCGGCGCGGCCAGGGCCGCGTTGTGGGGATGGCAGCCCACCGCCGCATGGATGCCGTCGAACGCGTGGCTCAGCCCGACGGCGGCCCGGGAGCTGGCCGGGTCGATCCCGACGGTGACGATATGGGTCAGCCCTCCCTCGAATGCGCGCCGGATGACCGTCTCGCGGTCATCGTCGAATTCCTCCATGTCCAGATGGGCATGGCTGTCGATCAACATGCGGTCCCCCTTTTTCGGGAATGGTTTCCGATCCTCCCGTTCGCGCCGGATCCCGGCGGGACAGAAGGTAGCCGAAGGCGGCCCATAAATCAACCCCGTCGTTCCGCGCGTGGACCCTTTGGATATTTTATGTTGCATATTCTGAAAAATATTTTAATATCTAAAATTGGGCACAGGTCCCGTAACCTCGTGAAAAGACGCCGGCCGCGGTGTTCGAGGCCGGCCGGGCCTGTAACCGCTGGAAAATAACGGATGGGGGGCCGGTTGGTTCGTGGGTGCCGTAGCAAAAAAAATGGTTGCGTCCAACGGGGAAAAGCGATCCCTGGAGGAACAGCTCGCCTATCAGAAACGGCTGAACAGCATTACCAACAGGATCCACGGGGCCAACGACATCAACGACATCCTGTTGAATCTCCAGAGCGAGATCCTCAGCCTTTTCGATGCGGACCGGATCACCGTGTACGTGGTGGACGGCGTCAAGAAGCAGATCATCTCGAGGTTCAAGGCGGGGGATGAAATCAACGAGATCCGGGTCCCCATCAACAACTCCAGCATCTCGGGTTATTGCGCGGCGTCCGGGAAGATGGCCAATATCCGGAACGTCTACGACGAGGAGGAACTCAAGGCCATCAATCCCCAGTTGAAGTTCGACAAGAGCTGGGATCAGCGGAGCGGTTATAAGACCACCCAGGTCCTGGTGGCCCCCATCATCTACAACAAGTATCTCCTGGGCGTCATCCAGCTGATCAACAAGAAGGGCGGGGACCGGTTCACGGAGGAGGACGAGAGCTCGGTCCGGGATATCGCCAAGGTCCTGGGAACCGCGTTTTTCAAGAACCAGAAGGCCGCCCGGAAGGCCAAACCCACCAAGTACGATTATCTCATCACCAATAATATCATCAGCAGCAAGGACCTGGCGGCGGCCATGACCCTCGCGCGGAAGCTGAAAAATACGGTGGAAGCGGTCCTCATGAGCGATTTCCAGGTCTCCAAGGAGGATATCGGGAAGTCCCTGTCGGATTTCTACAAGACCCGTTTCATCCCCTTTGACGACAAAATGATCATCCCGGGCCAGCTCCTGAAGGGCCTCAAGATCGGGTTCCTCAAGAACAATGTCTTCGTCCCCGTGGCCCAGTCCGGAAACAAGGTCGTGGTGGCCATGGAAAACCCCAATTTCCTGCCGGCCCGGGACGCCATCAAGCGGCTGATCAAGGCGAAGGATTTTGAATACTGTGTTTCCCTCAAGGACGACATCTTCCAGATGATCGACCTCTTTTTCGACGTCAAGCGGAGTGAGCTGCTCAGCGACTCCGGCAGCATCGAGGACCTCCTGGGCCAGCTGGAACCGGGGGCCGACGAGTTTGACGAGGAAGAGGAGGGGATGACCGAGGAGGACAGCACCATCGTCCAGCTCGTCAACAAGATGATCATCGATTCCTATAACCGGGGCGCTTCCGATATCCATATCGAGCCCCGTCCCGGAAAGCAGAACGCGGTGATCCGCATCCGCGTGGACGGGGCGTGCCAGGTGTACCAGACCATCCCCTACACCTACAAACGGGCCATCGTATCCCGTCTCAAGATCATGTCCGACCTGGACATCTCGGAGCGGCGGCTCCCACAGGACGGCAAGATCAAGTTCAAGAAGTACGCCCCTCTGGACATCGAGCTGCGGGTGGCGACCATCCCCACGGCCGGGCAGAACGAGGACGTGGTCATGCGGATCCTCGCGGCCGGCGAGCCCATGCCCCTGGACAAGATGGGGATGAGCGAGAGGGATTACACCGAGTTCGTCAACATGATCACAAAACCCTACGGCATCGTCCTGGTGGTGGGCCCCACCGGGAGCGGGAAGACCACCACGCTGCACGCAGCGCTGCATCATATCAACAAACCCGAGACAAAGATCTGGACGGCGGAAGACCCCGTGGAGATCACGCAGGACGGTCTCCGGCAGGTCCAGGTGCAGCCCAAGATCGGGTTTGATTTCGCCACCGCCATGCGGGCCTTTCTGAGGGCGGATCCGGACGTGATCATGGTGGGCGAAATGCGGGACAAGGAGACCGTGTCCACCGGAATCGAGGCCTCCCTGACCGGGCACCTGGTTTTCAGCACGCTCCACACCAACAGCGCCCCGGAGACCATCACGCGGCTCCTGGACATGGGGATGGACCCGTTCAATTTCGCCGATGCGCTCCTGGGCATCCTGGCCCAGCGGCTGGGCCGGACCCTCTGCAAGGACTGCAAGGAGAAATATCATCCCAGCCGGGAGGAGTTCGATACCCTTGTCCGGGCCTATGACGGCGATTTCGAGGCCCTGGGCTTTGAGTACAACGACGATTTCTTTCTCTACCGTCCCAAGGGCTGCTCCAAGTGCGCCAATACCGGGTACCGGGGGCGGACCGGGCTTTTCGAGATCCTGGTGGGAACGGATGAAATGAAATCGCTGGTGCAGAACCGCGCCAAGATGGAAGACATCCGTGCCCAGGCCATCAAGGACGGCATGACCACCCTGATGCAGGACGGCATTCGAAAGGTCTGCATGGGCGTGACGGACCTGATCCAGGTCCGGAGGGTCTGCATCAAGTAGCCGTGATCCCGGAACCGGCCGGTGTTCAGGGATAGATCCCGGGATGCAGCAGTCCCGCGGCCTCGTCCATTCCGAAAAGAAGGTTCATGTTCTGCACGGCGCTTCCCGCCTGCCCCTTGACCAGGTTGTCGATGAGGCTGACCACGATCAACCGCCCGGTCCTTTCATCCACGTTGACGGAAAGATTGCAGAAGTTGCTCCCCCGCACATGGGTGGTGACCTGGGGCGTCTCCGGGCCGAAGACCCGCACGAACACGTCCTTTTCATAGAAACCGCGGTAGGCGTCCAGCATGTTTTCCAGGGTCCGGCCTTGCGTCAGCCGGGCGTAGATGGTGGTGAGGATCCCCCGGCACAGCGGCACCACGTGGGGGGTGAAGGTGATCCTTATCTCCTCCGACGCGATCCGCCCGAGTTCCCTTTCCACCTCATAGACATGCTGGTGCCCGGATACCTTGTACGCGTTCATGGCATCGTACCGGGCGGGGTAGTGGAATGCCGGGCTGGGATTTTTACCGGCCCCGGAAACGCCGGTCTTGGCATCGCAGACAATGGAATCGGGCTCGATGCCTCCCGCCGCCAGGGCGGGCGCCAGCCCCAGGATGCAGCTGACGGCGAAACAGCCCGGATTTCCCACCAGGCGGGCCTTTGAGATGTCTTCCCGGTGCAGTTCCGCCAGGCCGTACACCGAGCGGGACAGGAGTTCAGGCGCCGCATGCGCCGGGTCCCGTCCGATCCGGGCCGCGTACCCCCGGTATGTCTCCGGGTCGTTGAAGCGGAAATCGCCGCTGTAATCGATCACCCGCGCCCCTTTTTCCAGCCACCCGGGGGCCGCCTTCTGTCCCACCCCGTCGGGGGTGGCGAAAAATACCACGTCCAGGTCGTCCGGGCAGGCGGGATCGTCCGGCGCCGTCAGGGGCATGTCGCAGAATCCGGCCAGGTGCGGGTACAGATTGCTGATGGGTTTCCCCGTGTCCCTGACGTCGATGAGCGCCCCGATCTCCGCGTGGGGATGGTTGATGAGAAGTTCCACGGCGCCGCAGCCGCCGTATCCGCCGGCGCCGACAATGCCGACCTTTATTCCGTCCTTCATGGCTGCCTCTCCTGTTCCCGTCCGTCCCCGTGGGAAGCCGGTTTTCCTGTCCGGCCCGCCGTGGCGGAGGACGTCTTCACTTATACGTTGAAACGGAAATTGATGATATCTCCGTCCTTTACTTCATAGTCCCTGCCTTCCAGGCGCACGGCCCCCGCTTTCCGGGCCGCCTGAAAAGACCCGTGTGTCTTCAGGTCTTCGAAAGAAAGGGTCTCGGCGCGGATGAATCCTTTCTCCATGTCGCTGTGGACCGTGCCCGCCGCTTCCGCCGCCGGGGTTCCCGCGGTGATGGGCCATGCCCGGACCTCGTCCGATCCCACGGTAAAAAAGGAGATCCGGTTCAGAAGCCGGTACGAATGGCGGATCACCCGGTCGAGGGCGGATTCCCGGATATGATAGGCATCGAGAAATTCCGCCGCGTCCTCCGCCGGCATGGAAGCGATGTCCATTTCCAGCCGGGCCCTTACCACCATCAGCCCGGCATGCGCCGGCTCCCGTTCCCAGCGCGGCGGCGCCTCGTCCTCGTCTTCATTGTTGACGATCACCAGCAGCGGTTTGGCCGAAAGGAACGTGAACCCTTTCAGGGCCGGCGCCGAGGCCAGTTCCGGCTCAGTCCGGAGCGGTCCGCCGTCATCCAGGATCTCGCGGCAGGCGGCGAGCAGGTCGGCCTCGTTTCCTTCCGGCTTCCGCCCCCGTTTCCGGTCGGCCTCGATCCGCTCCATCCGTTTTTCCACCACCATCAGGTCGTTCAGGACCATCTCTTCTTCCATCCGCCGGAATTCGCCCTCCGGGTTCGGGGCGTCGCCGCCCGGGGTCCGGAAATTCCGGACCACGAGCAGGAGGGCGTCACAGGTGCGGGCCTGGTTCCACATGCCCCCTTCGGCGGCCGAAGGAGCGGCGCCCGGGACGCCCGCCGGCAGCAGGTATTCAATCCTGGCATGGGTGGTTTTTTTGGGCTGGTACAGACGGGACAGGAAGTCGATGCGCTCGTCGGGCACCGTGATGGTGGCGATTCTCGGGTCCGCGTGCGACCCTGCATGGCCGCCGTGTCCCCTGGCCCCGGTGAGCGCGGCAAAAACGGTCGCTTTCCCCGACTGGGGGAGACCCACAATGGCAAGTTTCATGGTTTGTTCTGCCTCCTCGGGGCGGATATCCCCGGATCCGAATAACTCCGACGGACGGGCGACGGAAAAACAAAGATAACGGCCTTCCGAAAAATCCGTCCCTTCCGCCCGGCGTGATCATTCATGGCGTGTGCCGGCTGTTTTTTTAACAGGCCTTCAGCCTGCCGCAAAAAGGGCGATCCCGGGCCGTCGTTACCGGGTATACCGCAGGGGGCGGCCCCGGCTCCCTTTCCTCAGCAGGATGTAGACGGCCCCGGTCCCTCCATCGTAGGGCCTGGCCGTGCAAAATGCCAGCACAATTTTCCTGACGGAACCCCGGCTCAACCACAGGGGCAGGCGTTCCTTCAAAACCGGGATGTGGTTTTCGGAGTTGAGCCCCCGGCCATGGACCACCAGCACGCATCGCAGCCCGCGCTGGTGGCTTTGAATCAGGAACCCGGTCACCCGGTCCCTTGCCGCCTGTTTTGTGAGCCCATGGAGATCCACGTAATCCTGGACCGGAAACCGGCCTTTTTTGAGGCGGTCCATCATTTTCCGGTTGAACCCGCGGACGGCCCCCTCGATGTATTCATCGCTGAAGGTGATGTCCATCTCCGCGGTCCCGCTGACCAGGTCGCAGAGACGGGCCACCCCCTCCAGTTCGTCGTCGGGTGCCGGGTGGGGAGGCTTGATCCCGGGATCGGGATTCCCGGGGGCGATTTTCCTGACGCCGGGGATCGGTGTCACGTCGGCCATGGCCTCCATGAACCGCCGGTTATCGTCGGGCTCCGGCATGGCCCGGGAACCCGCCGGCGCCTCCGGCGCCGGTCCCTCCGGGACGGCATCCGGGAGATCCAGACCCCTGAAGGGCGCGTTGAACGGCCCGGCGCGTTTTTTCCCGGACCCTCCCGCCGTCCGCCGCCTTTTTTTCTTCCTGCGCGCCACCGCTTCTCTTCCTCCCCCGCCGTCCGCCCGGGGTCACGGGACGGCCGTTTTTTCATGATCCCGCCCCCGGTCCGAGATTCGCCTTGAATTTTAAGCCATGTATAATATCATTGTCGCCATGAAACGGCAATTCCATGGCCGGAAGAAACGAATATCAATTCATGAGGATACCGAAAGATGGCAAGAGTCGATGATTTTTACGCGGCGGCGGGGCTGGCGAAAAAGGTCCTTGAGGAACAGAATCCCAAGCGCATCGCGGACCGGAGCGGGGCGGGTTTTATCCCGGGTGAGGACGGCGGTGCCGTCCTCACCCTGAAGTTTCTCAACAGGGATCTCCGGATTACCTGGCCGGGCCTTGAATTTTCCGATTCGGCATCGGGGGATGAGGTGTCGATTCAGCAGCAGGTGCTCCTGCTCCACTACCTGGAGGGCGCGGGCGCCGCGACCACGGGCCGGTGGATCGCGTACCAGGAGGTGCCGGACGGCAAGTTCTACCTGGATGCCTTCCTGAGGCGGGCCAAAAATCCGCTGGTGCAGGGATTCGGGGAGAACCCGGAACGGCTGGTGGAAGCGGCCCGCGAGCTCTACGCCGCGCAACCCCTGGACCAGGGCGATGTGTCCGTGGCGGTCACGGCCCTGCCCACGGTCCCCGTGGCCCTGATCCTGTGGAAGGGAGACGAGGAGTTCCCGCCCGAGGGCACCATTCTTTTCGACCGGAGCATTTCCGGCATCCTGTCCGCCGAGGATATCGCCTGGCTGGCCGGAATGGTGGTTTATCCCCTCCTGGGGCTGGCCGGGAAGCGGTAGGCTCCTACCGAAGCGCGCGGTCTTTTTCCTCCGGGACGCAGGGCGGCCTTTTGGGACAGCCCCTGCTGTTCCGGGTTTTCCGGGCACCCGGGAGGGAGGCCCGGCCGGAGGGAACACGCTATGGAGGAAGGAAAAATGGCGGATAAAAAGGCGCTGGTGGGCGTGGTGATGGGAAGCGTCTCCGATTCGGAGATGATGAAAGGATGCGGGGACCTGCTGGAAGAGCTGGGAATCCCCCATGAGATCCGGGTGCTCTCCGCGCACCGGACCCCCGACCAGACCCGGGAATACGCCGTGACCGCGGCGGAACGGGGCGTCGAGGTGATCATCGCGGCCGCAGGCTGGGCCGCGCACCTGGCGGGCGTTATCGCGGCGCATACCCTGTTGCCCGTTATCGGGATCCCCGTGGACTCGTCCCCGCTCAAGGGGACCGACGCCCTCCTGTCAACCGTGCAGATGCCGCCGGGAATCCCGGTGGCCACCGTGGCGGTGGGAAGCGGCGGGGCCAAGAACGCCGCCGTCCTGGCCGCCCAGATCCTGGCCCTGAAATACCCGGACATCGCGGGACGGCTTGCGGCGTACCGGGATGCACTGACCCGGAAGACCCTGGAAAGAGGGGCCGCCTTTCTTTCCTGATTTCCTGCCCTGAACGCGCGTTACCGGCAGGGTTCGTTCCTGCCGACGGCAGCCGGCATCCGTAATGCCGGATGGGGGTCCGCATTCTTGATGCCCCGAGAAGGGAAGCAACCGATGAAAAAGAGAGTGGTCATTGTCCTGGCGCTTGTGGTCGTTGTCCTGGCCTGGTGGGGTTTTTCCGTCTATCCCGACTGGCTCTGGTTTGGAAAGCTCCACTATTCGTCCGTCTTCTGGACCATGTTCCTGGCCAGGTTCGGAACCGGCGCGGCGATCTGGCTGTTCCTGCTCCTTGTGATTTTGCTGAATCTCTATGTGGCGGGACGCTTCCGGGAAACCGCGCGGCCCGGCCCGGTGCCCGGTCCGGAAGGGGACCTGCTGGTCCAGCTGGGCTTCTCGGGCCGCTCCGCCGGCCTTCTCCTCGGGGCCTTCGCCCTGGTCGTCAGCCTTGTCCTCGCCCAGAAGGGGGCCTCCCAGTGGGACATGGTCCTCCGCTTCTTTCACCAGAGGCCCTTCGGGACAGCGGATCCCGTTTTTCACAGGGATATCGGCTTTTTTGTCTTTTCCCTCCCCTTTTATCTCTTCATCCAGAACGGCCTCCTGGTCCTGCTGGTCTTTTCGGCCGTGGTCACCGCGGCGTGGTACATGAAAAAGGGCGCGATTCTGATCATCAATACGGGCGCGAACGTCCCGGCCGAAGACCGCCCGGTCATGGCCCCCAAAGTCCTTGTGGACCCGGCCGCCCGGAGTCATCTCCTGTTCCTCGGCGCCGTCGGGCTCATTCTCCTGGCCTGGGGCTACCGCCTGAAAATGTTCAACCTCCTTTTTTCCACTGCCGGCGCCGCTTTCGGGGCCGGGTACACGGACATTCATGTACGGCTTGTCGGTTATGGGGCCATGATTTTCGTCTCCCTGGCCTTTGCGGTCCTTCTGTTCGTCAACGCCTTTGGAAGGCGGATGCGCCTGGTTCCGCTGGGAGCGGTGATCTGGGTGGGGATGATGCTGCTGGCGGGCACCGTCCTGCCGATGGCGGTTCAGAAGATTGTCGTGAGGCCGAATGAGCTGGCAAGGGAATCCGCCTACATCGCCCGCACGATTCAGTTTACCCGTAAGGCCTACAACCTGAACCGGATAAAAGAGGTCGATTTTCCGGTGACCGATAAGCTGTCCATGGAGGACATCTCCGCCGACAGGGCCACCATCCGGAATATCCGGATATGGGACAAGCGGCCCCTGCTCCAGACCTACAACCAGATTCAATCCATACGTCTCTATTATGATTTCAACGACGTGGACGTCGATCGCTACCGGATAAAGGGGGCCTACCGGCAGGTGATGCTCTCGGCCCGGGAGCTCTCGGTCAATCAGCTGCCGCCCCAGGCGAAAACATGGGTCAACCGGCATCTCATCTATACCCATGGATACGGACTGGTGTCGAGCCTGGTCAACCGGGTGACCGTCGAAGGGCTTCCGGATCTCATCATTAAAGATCTGCCTCCGAATATCGATTTCGACATGCGGATCGAGCATCCAGAAATCTACTACGGGGAAAGGACCGACGAACCCGTCCTTGTAAAGTCGAGGACAAAGGAATTCGATTACCCCAAGGGCGACAAGAATGTATACACTCATTACAAGGGAACCGGAGGGGTCCCCATCGGGACGTTTGTCCGGCGGGCCCTCTTTTCCCTCGAATTCCTCGATCCCCAGATACTCTTTACCACCTACCTGGGTCCGGAAAGCCGGATCATGTACAACCGGCGGATTGATCGGCGGGTCCGGGCCATCGCCCCTTTCCTGGACTATGACGGCGATCCCTATCTGGTCGTGTCGAACGGCAGGCTCTTCTGGATTCAGGACGCCTATACCACGTCCAACATGTATCCCTACGCGGCCCGGTCTTTTTTCAATTCCAGCAAGTGGCTGAACTATATCCGGAACTCGGTCAAGATCGTCATCGACGCCTATAACGGGGACGTCACCTTTTACCTGGTGGATGAAAAGGATCCCATCGCCGGGACCATCGCCGGCATCTTTCCCGGGCTTTTCAAACCGTTCGACCGGATGCCGGAAGACCTGAAAAAACACGTTCGTTATCCCAAGGACCTGTTCAGGATCCAGGCCGACGTCTACCGGACCTATCACATGAAGGACGTGCAGGTGTTCTATAACCAGGAAGATCTCTGGCAGATGCCCGATGAGATCTACGGGCGCGCCCGCCAGAAGATGGAGCCTTATTACATCATTATCCGTCTCCCGGAAGAGAAGACCGAGGAATACGTGCTGATGCTCCCCTTCACGCCGTCCAAGAAAGACAACATGATCGCGTGGCTCGCGGCGCGGTGCGATGTTCCCGGGTACGGAAACATGATCGTGTACAAGCTTCCCAAGGAAAAACTTGTTTTCGGCCCCATGCAGATCGAGGCGAGAATCGACCAGCAGACGCAGATTTCAAAGGAGATGACCCTCTGGGGCCAGCGGGGGTCCGTGGTCATCCGGGGGAATCTCCTGGCCATCCCCATCCGCGACACCTTTATCTATGTGGAGCCGGTGTACCTGCAGGCCAGGCAGTCCGATCCGGGAGCTCCCGGTACCGCCGCCCCCCGGGGCAGGGGCCTTGGGAGACCCGTCGCCGGGCGCGACGCGGGTTCCCCCGGAACCGGCGGCCGGGGCGCCGCGGCCCTCCCGGAACTGAAGCGGGTCATCGTTTCCTTCGGCAACCGCGTCGTTATGGAGAAGGATCTCGAGCGCGCCCTCTTCAGCGTCCTGGGCGGGAGACGGCCGGCCGGGACGCCGTCCCTTCCGGGGGCGGGAACGGGGCCCCCGGTGGACGCCGAAGCCGCCGCGCGCGCCCTGGCGCACTTCAAAAAGGCCAGGACCCTTCTGCGGCAGGGGGACTGGGCGGGTTTTGGAAGAGAACTGAAGATCCTGGAAAAGGCGCTGACCGACATGGCGGTATCCCGGAAGAGGAGGGATCCGGAAAAAGAGTAGGAAAACACCGGAACGTTTCAGCCCTCAACCGCGGCGTCCCGGACCAGGTCCAGCGATCGCTGGACGCCGGCCGTGGGAACAAAACCGCATCCCCTGGCGGGCCGGATGTGCCAGCCGTCCTCCAGGAGCGCGATTTCGATCCAGAAGTTCTGGAGCAGGCTTTCCTCTTTCACCACCGTCCGGACCATTCCCTTCCTCGCGCCGGGGTCGTAAAGGAATTCCTTGAATTCCACCATGAGCTCCCCCCGGCTCCCGCCGGGCCGGAAGCGTTCCGGGGCGAAGTGGTCGATGATGTGGGTTATCAATTCAAGATCCTCCTTGGGCGCGACCGGCAGGTGTTCCCGCTTGACCAGGCGAAGGGAATAAAAGCGGTCCTGGCCCAGATCCCGCCATTTCCGTTCGTATTTTGTAAAAAATCTGGGGGGTGTTATTTCCGGAAAGTCCTCGAACCCGGTTCCGGGCACCCGGGCGCGGATCCACTCAAAATAGGGACGGTGGTCCGTAACCACCAGGGCGTTTCCGTCCATGCCGAGGCGGCTGTTCATCAGCCGCAGGAAACCGCCGGAGAAGAGACGGTGCCGGGCATGACGTCCCTTGGGCCACGGGCAGGGAAAGAGGCACCAGATCCTTTCTATGCTTTTTTCGGGGAACAGCCGCTCCAGGGCCACGCGGGCGTCCGCCCGGACCACGCGCACGTTTTTCAGCCGCGCCCGGGCGATTTTTCTGAGGGCCCGCTTGACCTGGACCCATCCCAGATCGATCCCCACGAAATTTTTGTCCGGATACCGCCCGGCGGTCCGCACCAGGAAATCGCCGAGCCCGAAGCCGAGTTCCACCTCCAGGTCCGCCGGGCGGCCGAACACCCGGTCCCAGTCCACGGGACGTGTCCCGTGGAGCCAGTGGATGAGCGGGGAAAGCGAGAGGTATGCGGGTCTTTCGGCCATAAAATCGTCCGGATTTTACGGTTTATTATTGCATTGTTTGTTGATAAAGGTATAAAAACTCCGTTCATGGAGTCGCTGTCCGTTACCGGATGAAACAGCATAGAAGAAAATACGGGGATGCGCAATCCTTTCGGTCCGGAGGCCGGGCATTGGAAAGGAGATCCCGCGCGCGGCACATTTCAAGGACTTGAAGGAACGGGAAAGGAGAGGCACCTATGCCATCCAAGAGCAAAACGGCAAGGCTTGAACAGAAGGCGTACTGGGAGGAAAAACTGGCCCAGCGGCTGTCGGTCCTGGCGGAAAAAGGCCTTTCGCCGGAAAAGATCGCAAGGGATACGGCCGTGAAACAACTCCGGGCCAGGATCCGGGAGACCGGCGCCCGGCTGAGGGTCATTTCGGAGCGGGAGAAAAAGGCGGAAGAAATGGCCCGCGCCCGGGCCGAAAAAACGGCGGCGCCGAAGATGAAGAAGACAAAGAAGACCGCCGAAGCCGACGCCGGGGGCAAAGTCAGCAAGCGACAGCAGAAGAAGCAGAAAAAAAAGGCGGAGAAACAGGGAAAGAAATAACGGGGGATCCCGCATATGGACTGCGCGACCACGGACCAGGGCATGCATTACGAGGGGAACTGCATCCGGCCGCCCAGCGAGGCCTACAGCATCCTTTTGCAGGTCACCCTCGGGTGTTCCCACAACAAGTGCACCTTTTGCGGCACTTACAAGGATAAACGGTTCCGCATCAAGGACGACGAGATTATCCTGAGCGATATCCTGTTCGCCTCCCGGTACATGAAACGGCAGGACAGGGTTTTCCTGATGGACGGGGATGCGCTGATCATCCCCCAGAAGCGGCTTGTGTGGATACTGGACCGGATAAGGGAGCATCTCCCCTGGGTACGGCGCGTCGGGGCCTATGCCAACGCCAAGAGCATCCGGATGAAGTCTTCCGGGGACCTGGCGGAACTGAAGAAAAAGGGCCTCGGTATCCTCTATCTCGGGGTCGAGACCGGTGATCCCGAACTGCTCAAGGAGATCCGGAAAGGCACCAGCGCGGAAAATCTCGTCCGGATGGGACGGAAGGTCCGGGAGGCGGGCATCAAGCTTTCGGTGACCGTGCTCCTGGGAATCGCCGGACGGGAACGGTCGCTGCGGCACGCCCGGGCCACCGGCGAACTCCTGAGCGCCATGGATCCCAACTACGTGGGGGCGCTGACCGTCATGCTCATCCCGGGAACCCCCCTTCATGACGATTACCTGAGCGGAAAATTCGTCCTTCCGGATGAGCGGGAACTCCTCGTGGAACTGAGGGAGATGATCCGGTACACCCACCTGAGCCGGGGGCTGTTCTTTTCGAATCACGCCTCCAACTACCTGCCGGTCAAGGCCCGCCTGCCCAAGGGAAAACAGCAGGCCCTCGACCAGATCGACGCGGCGCTGAGGGGGGAGATCGGGCTCAGGGAGGAATGGATGCGGGCCCTTTGAAAGAAAAAGGATCCGTCACTTTAATATTATAAAAAGATGGCCCGGACGAAATCCTCCGCGTCAAAGGGCCTGAGATCCTCTACCTTTTCACCGATGCCGATGTAGCGAATGGGAATCCGGAGTTCCCGGGCGATGCCCACCACGATGCCTCCCTTTGCCGTGCCGTCCAGCTTGGTCAGGACAATATCGGTGACGCCGATGGCGTGATGGAATATTTCGGCCTGTGAAATGGCGTTCTGGCCGGTGGTGGCGTCCAGCACCAGCCAGACCTGGTGGGGGGCGCCCGGGAGCTTGCGGCCCGCGACACGGCGGATCTTCTGCAGTTCCTCCATTAGGTTTTTTTTCGTGTGGAGGCGTCCCGCCGTATCGATGAGCACCACGTCCGTTTTCCGGGAGAGGGCGGCGTCCAGGGCGTCGAACACCACCGCCGAAGGATCGGCCCCGGTTTCCTGTTTGACAACGTCCGCCCCGACCCGCTCTCCCCAGATGGCCAGCTGCTCGACGGCGGCGGCCCTGAAGGTGTCGGCGGCCACCAGCATCACCCGCTTTCCGGAATCCCTGAACCGTGCCGCCGATTTGCCGATGGTGGTGGTTTTACCCACGCCGTTGACGCCGATCACCATGATGACCAGCGGCTCTCCGGGGCCGGGAAGGGGGTGCGCCGGCGGGGGCGTATTCAGGAACGACAGCATGTGGTCCCGCAGGGCGGCCTTCAGCCTGATGGGATCGTTCAGCTCTTTCCGCTTCACTTTTTCCTGGACCGAATCCACCAGCTGCTGCGTGGTCCGGACGCCGATGTCCGATGTGAAGAGGATCTCTTCCAGCTCCTCCAGCAGGTCATCCGTGATTTCCTTCCTGCCCAGAAAGAGGCGGTCCAGCCTTCCCGAAAGGGCGCTTCGCGTCTTCGACAGGCCCTGACGCAGGCGTTTGAACAATCCGTTTTCCGGCGCGGGTTCCGGCGCCGCGTTCCGGTCGTCTTTTTTTCCAAACAGCTTGATCATGCGCGGTAAATCCTTTTCATCCCGCTCCCGTGGCAACGGAACCATCCTTTCCACGGAAAAACCGGGCCGGCAAAACGGTCCGGGATCAATTAAGGGAGACCGGGCGGGCGGGAGAGATTTGTGCGGGTTTCGGGCGGTTTCCTCCCTGGATGTCCACGGATACGGTTTTGGAGATGCCGGCGTTCTCCATGGTGATGCCGTACAGACGATCCACGATCTCCATGGTCTTCCGGCTGTGGGTCACCACGATGATCTGGGAGTACTTCCTGATCTCTTCCAGCAGGTTGTTGAAACGGTCGATGTTGGCCTCGTCCAGGGGGGCGTCCACCTCGTCCAGCACGCAGAACGGGCTCGGACGGATCATGTAGATGGCGAAAATGAGGGCCATGGCCACCAGGGCCTTTTCGCCGCCGGAAAGAAGGCCCATATGGCTCAGTTTCTTTCCCGGTGGTTTCACTTCCACCAGCACGCCGCTTTCCAGCGGACGGGTCTCGTCCACCAGCCGGAGGCCCGCGGAACCGCCGTTAAAAAGGATGGGGAAGATCTGTTTCAGCTTCTGGTCGACCTCCTGGAACGTCTTCCGGAATTTTTCGACCGAGGTCCGGTTGATCTTCTGGATAGCCGATCGCAGGGCCTCGATGGAAGCCACCAGGTCCTCCCGCTGGGTCTTGATGAACTCGTAGCGTTCCTTCAGGGCCGCGTGTTCCTTGATGGCGGTCAGGTTCACCTCCCCGATGCGCTGGCGCAGGGCCTTCTGCTGTTCAAGCGCCTCCTCCACCCGGTCGGCGGAGAACTCCTCGACCCGGTATTGTTCGTACACGGCGCCCAGATCCACGTTCGCCTTTTCCCTGGCCAGGGATGCCAGGTTGTCCATCTGGAACCGGATCTCCGACTGCTTCATCCTGGCGCGGTTGATCCTGTCCCGGAGGGCCTCGATTTCCTCCTGCAGCTCTTTTGCCTTTTTCTCTTCCAGGCGGATCGTTTCCTGGAACGCCTGGCGGTCCCGCTCCGCCCGGATGACATCCTCCTCCGAGGCCTTCAGACGGTCAAAGACCGCTGCCAGCTCCGCCTTGAGCGAGGCCGTCTTTTCCCTGCACTCCGCCTGCCGGGCGTTTCCGCGGGCGATTTCATCCTCGATTTTCTCAAGCCGGGACCGGGCGTCCCCGGAGAAGTCGTCCTTCATTTCGATCTCGCGCAGAAGGCCCCGCCGCCCTTCCTTTAGGATCCGGAAATCACCTTTCAGGCCTGCCAGTTCATCCCGGAACTGATCGAATTCTTCCTCGGATTCCCTGAGCTCGGTCTCTTTTTCCTGAAAGTACGCCTCTTCCCTTCTCCGTTTTTCTTTCCGGTCGTTCAGTTCGGCCGTTATCCGGGAAAGCTCTCTCTCATGCTTTCGTTGTTCCACGTCTTTCCGCTTCAGATCATCCGAGATTTTCCGGGAGATCTTTTCCAGTTGATCCAGTTCCTGTCCCAGGCGGAAGATCTTCTTGTCGAATTCGTTCAGTTCCTCCTGGCAGTCCCATCGTTCCTCGGTCAGCCGTTCGATGTCCGCCTTTTTCTGGCGGATCTCCCCGTCCACGTCCTCCAGCCGTTCCTTCAGCCGGTTCAGGTTTTTTTCCAGGCCGGCGGAGGTCTCCTTCAATTCCGCGATCTCCCGGCGCCTTGCCAGCAGCCCCCGGGAACTTTTGGTAAGACGGCCCCCGGTGATCACCCCGTTTTGATCCACCATGTCTCCCTCCGGGGTGACGTACCGGACGCCGGTACCGTCGTTTTTCCACAGGTTCAGGGCCTGCTCCAGGTCGTGGACCATCACCGTGTCGCCCAGGAGGGCGTTGACAAGGGGCTGATGACTCGACGGGACGGAGACCAGCTCCGACAGGCGCGGAAGTCCCGCGTGAGATCCGCCGGGGACGGCCGTCGGCTTCAGGTCGTCCAGGGGAACGAAACTGCTTCTCCCCCGGGCCCGCCGCTTCAGGTAATCGACGGCATCCCTGCCGTCCTCCTGGGAGCGGACGATCACGTACTGCAACCGGTCCGCGAGGACCGCCTCCACGGCCTGCTCGTGTTCCGGGGCGACCCGGATCACATCCGCCAGCAACCCCAGGACGCGCCCCTTTTCGCGGGGCGCCAGGTCCCGGGCCTTCATGACGGTCCGGACGCCCATCTGGTATCCCTCGAAGTTTTCCGCCAGGGAAACCAGGCTGGCGAGCCGGGAGGCGCAGACATTGAGTTCGGTTTCGGCCGAACGGAACTCCCGCTCGATGCGGTCCCGGTCCCGCTCCAGCTCTTCGCAAACCATGCCCTGCTGTTCGATGGCCGCCCGGATTTCCGCCAGCCGGTCCGCCGCCGTTTCCCTTTCGGCGCTTTTCCGCCGCGAGGCCGCCACAAGGGTCTCGATTTTTTCATCGACCTCCCGCCGTTCCTTTTCGAGGCGGGACCGGCTGTCGGTGATCTGCCCGAGCATCCGGCCGAGATAGTCCGATTCGTGGCTGAGGCCCACCTCCTTGTTGACGCCGGCGTTGAGCCGGGACCGGGCCTCTTCGTATTCCGATCTCACCCGGGCGAGAAATTGGCGGCGGGACTTCATCCGCTGTTCACTGACGGTGATTTCCTCCGCCATCCGCTCCGCATCCCGGTCCATACGTTCCATTTTTTCCCGGAGCGCGGCCTTTTCTTCTTCAAGGGTTCTGAGACGATGCCGGATCTCTTCCTGTTCGGAGCGGAGCCGCGTCTCCAGGTCGGCCTGCATCCGGATCTCCCCGGACAGGGCTTCCAGCGACGCCTCCTTCCGGTTGGCGTCCTCCCTCAACTGCATGTATTTTTCCTGCCGGCCGGCGTGCGCCGCGTTCTTCTCTTCCATCTGGAGGTTCAGGGCCTCGATCCGGGCCTGGAGCGCGGAGAGGGCTGTGGATTTCTCCGTTTCCTGCCGGACCAGGTCGTCACTGAGTCTGAGCCGGTCGCCGGCCTCTTCCTTCAACTGGCGATAGGTGTTGGCGTAGAGGGTGAGTTCGATTTCCCGGATCCTCTCGCAGACCGCCTTGTACCGCTTGGCCTTGGATGCCTGCCGTTTGAGCGACCGCATCTGTTTCTGGACCTCTCCGAGGATGTCTTCCACCCGTTGAAGGTTTCGTTCGGTCAGTTCGATCTTGCGCTGGGAGGCCTCCACCTTTTTGCGGTACTTGGTGATTCCCGCCGCCTCTTCCAGCATGAGGCGGGTCTCTTCCGGCCGCTGCTCGATGATATTCCCGATCTGTCCCTGGCCGATGATGGAATAGGCCCGGTTCCCCAGCCCCGTGTCCATGAAAATTTCCTGGATATCCTTGAGCCGGCAGGGCATCCGGTTGATGTAATATTCGCTTTCGCCGGACCGGAAGAGCCGACGGGTCACGGATAATTCCGGATCATCCGAAAAGGCCGACGGGAACGAGCCGTCCCCGTTTTCAAAGACGAGGGAGACCTCCGCCATCCCCATGGCCTTTTCTTTCCCGGCCCCGTTGAATATCACGTCTTCCATCCGCCGGCCCCTCAGCAGCTTGGGACTCTGCTCGCCCATGCACCACCTGATGGCATCCACGATATTGCTCTTCCCGCACCCGTTGGGACCCACGACCCCGCTGATTCCGGGCGGAAAGCTGATTTCAAGCCGATCCATGAAAGACTTGAATCCCTGGATGGAAAGCCTCTTGATTTTCATCGGAATCCCCCGATCTGTTGAACAACCCGGCTGAAACCTGAATTCAACTAAAAAATCTTAGCAAATCATGCGGTCTTTGTAAAGGGAAAATACTACATGATGTATGGTATGGATGTGAACATATCCATATATAGTGAAAATGAGACAAAAATGGAATGATGTTGACAATATCCCCGTGAAATTCCTAATATCTTAGATTCTATCTGGTTTCCATAAAAACCGCCCGTCAACCTCTGGAAGAGTTTCCCATGATTTCAAGGATCTCCGCATGGCTGTTTCCTGTTTTCTGCGCGTTTTTTTTCCTCTACAGCGCCGGCTCCGCAACGGCCCGGGAACAGGAGAAGACCTATGATATCTCCCTGGTCAAGACCGCGAAAATAGAGAAAAAAGATATCCGGCAGGTGGGAGATAAAAAGGTGCTTACCCAGACGCTCACGATCCGGAAGGGGGAGTGGGTGTGGAAGATTCTGAGGGAAAAGGGGCTTCTTCAAAAAGGAAATCTCCCGCAACTGCTGTCGGTCCTCAAGCGGCTCAACAAATCCTTTCAGAACCTGAATCTGGTCCATCCCGGGGAACGGATCATTATTCCTTTGAAAATCGTGCCGATCTCGGGCGGCGCGGTCCGGGAGGCGGCCGGGGCCCCTGAAAAAGTGGTTTCCCTGGATTCCCTCAAGGGCGTCAGGCTTGAAAACTATTCCGTTCAGCCGGGTGACAGCCTCACGCGCGTGGTGAAAGGGCGCTGCGGGACGGCTCCCGGGAGGTCTTACCGGGAATACCTGGAACTGGTCAAGAGGCTGAATCCTTCCATCGTAAACCCGGACCTGATCTATCCGGGCCAGGTGATCCGGCTTCCCATCTATTCGCCGGAGGTCGTCCGGAAATCGATCCCGGCTCCTCCGGCGGCGTTTCCCCGGAAAAAGGCCCCGGCCGGAAAGGCGCCGCCGATCGCCGGAGATATCGGGAAGATCCTCACTGCCATGGGAGAAAAATGGATCGATTCCGGGAAGCATTTCATCCCGCTGAAGTCGGGGGGGCAGATCGATCTGGAAGCGGCATCCTTCCCCATTGTCAGCCGGAAAAACGGTCTGAACCTGATCGTGGATCTGAACGGTGAACTTCCCCGGAAGATGGAGCGGCTCATCGCCTCCAGCTGGGGAAACTACCGGGTGGTCCACCTGGACGCGGATGACGATCTCCCCTCGGCACTGGACAAGATCATCCGGATGTGCGATTTCCCCAGGGTCTTCGGCCGGGCGGAATCCCTGGAACTCGAGGGGGATATCTCCTTCAGGATAACCGGGGACTGGATCATTGAACAGCGGGAGCCCGGGCCCAACGTCCGTCCCGCCTTTGTCGTCCTGAACCTGGCGGGGGCCGGTTCCCGCCCCGCTCCCCGTTCCATCAGGGATTACCTGAAGCGGCTGGGGGTCGCCATCATCGATTATCCCCCGGGAAAGGAAAGCGACGCGGAAAACGCCGGCACCCCGGAGGTCCTGTCCGGAGGAAAAACCGCCACGTCACTGGTCCGGTCTCTCCTGCGCCTCACCGGGCGGTCTTTTTCCACGCGGGTCAAGATCCCGGTGTACCAGAGCCGGAAAGCGGATCTCAGGCTGATGATCATTGCCGATTTTTTCCTCAAGGTGGCGGGAGAGGACGCCATTATTTCGCTGGGGAACCTTGATCCGGAGATCACGTCTTTTCTGAAGGAACACCGTTTCCGGGTCCTTTCACTGGCCCCCGGCGAGGAGCCGCAGGTCGTGGTCAGGAGGACCCTGGCCTTTATCGGGCAGCCGTGTGATTCCAATCCCCACGTGTTCAAGGCCGGCGCCCGCGGCGACACCCCCGTGATCACCCTGACACTCCCGGGGGATGTCTTTCAGGACAGGGACGACCGGCCGGTGCTGGCGACCCGCCTGGCCCTGCCGGACGAAATGGTCCGGTTTCTCTCCCTCCGGAATTTCCGGGTGATGATGCTTTCCCCTTTTCCCGCCGCCGCGTCCGAACCATCGCCGGAAGCGGGGGATG
>CAZCVB010000008.1:0-23838 GCA_964501805.1 uncultured Desulfobacteraceae bacterium
CGTCGTCACGTTCAGCGGTTCCTTCGCAGGGGAGGGCTCCACGGTCACGTTCCGGAACCCCGCCGGACGGCGGGTCAGGTAGGCCATCCGGTCCGCTATCTCGGACAGGTCCACCGCGGCCGGCACCTGGTCGGGACTGTGGGCGAAACGATTGAGCCGGGTGGCCAGGTCGACGCCCCGCTCCACGGCGGTCCGGATCCTGGACAGACCCCGTTCCATGGCCTTCCGGCCTTTGAAGGCATCCTCCTCCATGGACAGGACATCCCCGACAAGCCCTGCCGATTCCTTGATAATGGCGAAAATATTTTTGAATTCATGGGTCATTCCCGCCGTAACTTTACCGAAAAAAACGGTCTCGCTCATTTCCGGGCGTTTCATCTGTCCCCCTGTGGCGCCGTCCGGGTTCCCGGACCGATGCACCGTGTTTTACACCCGCCGGACGCCGCGCCGGACCGGATTGTCACCGCGACCGGGCCGCACCCGCAGTCGCCGCCGCCTGCATCTTGGCGAGCAGTTCCTCAATATTGATGGGTTTCATCAGGTAATCAAATGCGCCCGCCTGCATGCCTTCTATCCCGTCTTTGGTCGCTCCATGTCCGGTAAGGAGGATCACCGGCAGATCCGGACGGCGTTGTTTTATCTGCCGGAGGACCTCGATTCCGCTCATGCCCGGCATCATGATGTCAAGGACCACCACGTGGGGCGTTTCCTCTTCCAGAAGGCCCAGCGCCCGCTCCCCGTCCAGGGCGACCCGAACCCGGATCCCCCTCAATTCAAGGCGTTCAGCCAGGGTCCCAACAAATTCTTCTTCATCGTCAACCAGCAAGGTATTTAATTCATCCATTATTCTCTCCCGGCCCCCTGTTCGGTTTTTATGGGGAGGTAAACGAAAAAGACCGTTCCCTCTCCCTCCCGGCTCTGCACCTCGATGTCCCCGCCGAGTTTTTTGACGATACCGTATGTGATGGGAAGGCCCAGCCCGGTGCCGTATCCCTTCTTAGTGGTAAAAAAAGGCTCGAAGATATGCCGCATCGTCTCTTCCGTCATACCGTTCCCGTTGTCCTGAAAGGAGACCGCCACAAGGTCCGGGCCCTTTTTCCACGTGGTGATGGAGATCATCCCGCCGTCTTCGACGGCCGCGAAGGCGTTGGTAAGGATATTGAGGAACACCTGCTGCAACTGACTCCGGTCCGATAAAATCCGTGGAAGATCCTCCGCCATCTGAATTTTCAGGTCAATGTCCCTGTAAAGGGCCTCTTTTTCCAGAAATCCCAGGACTTCCCGGATGAGTTCATTGAGATCCAGCAACTCCAGGCTCACGTCGATACGCCGCGCGAACCCCAGCAGGCGGTGGGTAATGGTCCTGCACCGATCCACCGACTGCAGGATGGCATCCGTGAGAGACAGGAATTTCCTGCGGTTTTCAAAGCGCTCCGAATACTGGATAAGATCTTTCATCAGGCCGGCCTTTTCATTGATAATGGCCAGGGGGTTGTTGATTTCGTGGGCCACCCCGGCGGCCAGGCGGCCGATGGACGAGAGTTTCTGGGAATGCTCCAGTTCCCGAAATGCCGCGTCCCTCCGCTCATTGGACTCCTTCAGACGGCGGACGACCACGTTCATCAGGCGCAGGACCACCCCCATGATGATGCTCACGCTGACGGCAAGAACGAAAAAAATCTCGCTTTTCAAAGTGTACCAGGTTTTCATCACCTCCGAGCGCGGCTTCACCAGCACAAGGGTGTAATCCGGGTGGATCAGTCGCGTGTGGGCGATGAAAACCCCCCGGTTCTTGAGATCCTTCTTTTCCACCACATCCGTCCCATAGCCGCTGCTCCTGAAAGGGAGCGAAATCCGGCTGAGCACACTGCCGTAGAACCGGGAGGGGGTCTGAAGGATTCCATCGCGGTTTACAAGAAACGCATCGCTCTCCGCGCCCAGCCCCATGGAAGCGATCAGGTCGTTCAGGCGGTCCGTGTCGATGGTGGCCCTCACGATCCAGGAAAAACCGCCCGGCTCGAGATGCTGAACGGCAATGGCGATGTGGGGAAATTTACGGTATCCCATGAAGACGTCGCTGATATGAATCCCCTTGATCATCACCTCCTGGTACCAGCCCTGGGCGGAATAGTTCTTTCCCAGGAGGGCGTAAGGCCCCGCGTAGCTGATCTGTGTCCCGTCGACTCCGCTGATCAGCCCCAGGTCCACGAATCCGCCGAACTCCTTTTTGAGCACCAGCAGAACGTGGTTGAGAACCTTTTCATCGGAAAGCTGCGTGAAGGAATACAGGTGGGCAATGGACCTGATCAGGGAAAGGCGCTCTTCAAAGAATTGCTGGAAGGAATGCCGGGTCTTGCTGGTCAGGGCCCGGATCGGCTGGATAATCTCGTTTTTAAGACCCCGTTTGTACAGGTGGTAGTTTATCCCCGCCATGATGGTCAGCGGGAGGATGGTCACCGCCAGCATAAGTAGAACCAGATTTCTGCGGAGAATCCGGTACCGGTCGGGAGAGGTCCCCTCCGCCGGAAAAGCCAGGAATCTTCCGAAAAAATGAGCGGCTCGGTCTTTAAAGGACATCCTGTTCCCCGCCTTGAATTTCGTGGACAATATCGCCGGGCGCCAGGCGCCCCTCACCGTAGCGTGCCATGACCGCCGCCCAGGGACCGATGACCGAATCCAGCACGTTCACCTTTTTCCAGAAAAGATACTGGTAATAGGGTTCCTCGATTCCCCCGCAGATCACCACGTCAATTTTTTCGGTCAAAACCAGTTGACACAGATCTTCGGCGGAAGCATGCGGCAGGACCACCGTCTGCGTCTCCCGTCTGTTCCCGGATTCCGACAGACTGACGATGAGGACCTCCGTTGCCAGGTCGAAACGGGGAGCAACCTCCTCACCATACAGAGGGATCAGCACTTTTTGTTTCATCGGCTCACCATGCCCGCCCTCACCCCGGGCCGGAAAGAGGGGGACATCCCACCCCAAGAAAGACGTCTTTTCCGGGGGCTACACTTAATTCCTCGTTCGGGGATATTTATGAGCATACAAGGCTACTTTATCCAAAAGGCCAGAACCTGCAAATATTCGTATCATATTGTTTTGAAAAAATCCATTCCTTGTTATCCGGAGATTTCATATTGTTTCATTTTTCTCCACAGGGTGCTCCGCCCCCATCCCAGGAGGGCCGCGGCGCGGGTCCGGTTTCCCCGGGTCCTGACAAGCGCGTCCAAGATGAGACGCCGCTCGGTCGCGGCCCATGTTTCCGGCGTCCGGGCCTGTTCCCCCACCCATCTCCCCGGGAGGTCAACCGCCGCATCCGTTTCCGGAAGCGTCTGTGGAAAAAGGGCGGGATTTTTCCTGTCGGTCAGATATGCCGGGAGATGCCTGGGATGGATCCGCCCTTCCCCGCACATATTGACGGCATACTCGATGATGTTCCGGAGTTCGCGGACATTCCCGGGATAGGAATAATCCATGAGAATCCGTAGCGCCTTCCCGGAAAACCCGTGAATTTTCTTCCCGAACTGTTTTGAAAAGCTGTTCAGGAAGTGATCCATGATGAGCCGGACGTCGTCTCCCCTCTCTCTCAAAGGCGGCATCTCCAGCCGAACGACATTGATGCGAAACAGGAGGTCCTTCCGGAATGTCCCCTCACGGGCCATCTGCTCCAGGTCCCGGTGTGTCGCGGCGATCACGCGGACGTCGCACTGGAATCCACGGGTGCTTCCCAGGGGATAGATCACCTTATCGTCCAGAAACGTAAGGAGTTTCACCTGGAGCGCGAGGGGCAGATCCCCGATCTCCGTCAGGTAGAGGGTGCCGTTGTGGGCCAGTCGGAACCGGCCGGGTTTGGTTTCCACGGCCCCGGTGAAGGCGCCTTTTCGATGACCGAAAAGCTCCGATTCCATGAGGGTCTCGGGCAGGGCCCCGCAGTTCACCTTCACAAAGGGCCCTCCCGCACGGTTGGAGGCGCGGTGCAGCGCCTCCGCCAGCATGTCCTTTCCGGTCCCGGTTTCGCCGGTAATCAGGACGGCGGAATTGCTCTGGGAAAGCAGGGGAAGGGTCTGGAAAAGTTTTTCCATTTGCGGACACTTGCCCACCAGGGAACCAAAACGATACGCGGAATAGCGCTTTTCATCCAGCTCCCTCAGGGTTCCGATATCCTCGACGGACTCCAGAAAACCCACGATCTTCCCTTCGGTATCCCGGACATGTCCCACGGTGACAACGACCGGTACCCGGCGGCGGTCACGATTGATCAGATCGCTCTCCATCCGAATGGATTCGGAACCTGCTTCAAGCCCAAGGGCGGGGCAGCCTTCGAGGCATATCCTGTTTCGAAGAATATGATAACACGCGATTCCTCCGGCCTCCTCTCGCGAGAAACCGGTCAGGGCCTCCATGGCGCGGTTCATGGCCAGAATGCGCCGGTCCAGGTTCATAACCGCAACCGGCAGGGGAATTTCATCCAGGAACATGCCGAGAGGAACCGGGGATCCGAAGAGCCCGTTCACCTGTGCATGGAAAGAAATTTTCACGCCGTTTGTTTTTCCGGAAACCATGGAGAGTAAACTACCCCGCCGCAAGCAACAGGGTATCCTCAAAAGCAATCGAACGCCCCAGGGGACGGGAAATACAAGCCTTGTCCGCCTCCGGCGGATTCAAACGGGTCAGCGTCCGCCCGCAAAGAGATTTCGCTACGTTAATATTTCCATCCGAGCCCGTCCGCGGCGGGGTGAGGAGCCTGTGATCGACCGGGGAACGGTCCCCGAGCGCTCAAATCTTCAGCCCCGCCAGATATCCTTCCCGGATGGCGTCCAGCGCCTTCCGGGGCGTCCCGGCATCCCCCACCGTGTATATCTCCGGGACGATGCCCGCTATTTCATCCGCCAACCGGTTCTCGGACCTCGATCCGGCGGCGAGGACCACGGTATCCGCAGGCAGAAACGTCGTCTCTCCTTCCCGCCTGATCTCAAGACCGTCCGGCCGGATGCCCACCGCTTCCGTTTTCGTCATGATGGAAACGCCCAGGCGCTTCATCTCGGCCATCAGGGTCCACCGCGTGGTGAGGCCCAGGTCTTTTCCGGCCTTCGGCGTCATCTCCACCACCGTCACTTTCCGGGTCCCCCGGTTCAACAGGTGGAGAAGCGTTTCCAAGGATTCCGCCCGGTTGACCATGAGGAAACGGAGGGCGTCCGGGGAGAGGGTCCCCTGGTGCGCCAGATGGAGCGCCGTCTCAAGGCCCACGGCGTTTCCGCCGACCACCGCCGCCTTTCCGCCGACCGCCGCCCGCCCGGCCAGCACCTCCCACGCCTGCACCACGTTATCTCCGTCCACCCCCGGGATCCGCGGCACGACCGGCACGGCCCCGGTGGCGATAACGACCACCTCCGGCGCGATCTCCCGGACAAATGGGAGATCCGCCTCCTTCCCCGTGATGACCGTCACGTCCAGTTCCGCAAGGTTCCGGGCGAGATCGTCGGCCGCCGTCACCATCTCTTTTCTTCCCGGTACGGAAGCGTTGAGCCGCAACTGCCCGCCCAGCACATTTTCCTTCTCCACCAGGGTGACCCGGTGACCCCGTTCCGCCGCCGTGCATGCCGCTTTCATCCCTCCCGGCCCTCCGCCCACCACCAGGACCTTTCTGGAGCGCCCGGCGGGCGCCGCACGGTATCCGGGATCCCCTTCCCTCCCGGCCGCCGGGTTCACCAGGCACATAACGGGTTTGAACTGGAAGATGCTGTCAAAGCATCCCTGGTTGCAGGCGATGCAATGGTAGATCCGGTCCGCCCGTCCCCCGGCCGCTTTTCTCGGGAAATCCGGGTCCGCGATCAGGCCGCGGGCCACCGTCACCAGATCCGCGGCCCCGCTTCGGAGGATCTCCTCGCCGACCCGTGGGTCATTGATCCGGTTGCTGGCCAGCACCGGGATGGAGACCGCCGACTTGATCCCCCGCGCCAGGTATACGTACGCCCCGCGGGGGACCCCCATGGTCAGCTGGGGGACCCGGGTCTCGTGCCATCCTCCCGTGACATTCAGGAGGTCGACACCCGCCTGCTCGAGCGCCGCGGCAAAGGCCCGGGCCTCCCGGTTGGTGTGTCCGCCCTCCATGAAATCATTTCCCGCCACCCGTGCCAGGACCGGGAAATCCGGGCCCACCGCGGCCCTCACCTTCCGGGCCACCTCCACGCCGAAACGCATCCGGTTTTCCAGGGACCCGCCGTATTGATCCGTGCGAAGGTTCGTGACGGGGGAAAGGAACTGGCTGATGAGATAGCCGGCGCTGGCCAGGATCTCCACCGCGTCGAATCCCGCTTCCCTGGCCCGCGATGCGGCTTCGGCAAAGCGGTCCTGAACTCCCGGAATTTCTGTCAATTCCAGGGCCCTCGGGGTTTCACCCGTGAACCTGGAACGGACGGCGGAGGCGGAAAAGGGCTTCTCCCCCCCGATCATGGAGGAATGGGTATACCGGCCCGCCTGGTAGAGCTGTGCCCCGATCCTGGCGCCCGCGGCGGAGACCGCGGCGGTCAATTTTTTCAGCCCCGGGATGAAACGGTCATCGTGGAGACCGATCATGCCCCGCATCCCGCCGTATTCATCCACCGGGCATCCGCCCACAACGATCAGGCCCGCCCCGCCCTCGGCCCTGCGAACGTAAAAATCGACCAGGCGGTCCGTCACCCGGCCGTCGGGCGTATACCCCAGGTGCATGGCCGTCATCACGATCCGGTTGGCAAGCCGCATGCCGTTCACCTCGATGGGCGAAAAAAGAAAGGGAAATTGCATGGGTCGGCCCTCCTGAAATCCGGTTACCCCGAAATTTCGGAAACAATCCTGTCTCAAATCCGCCGGAGGCGGACAAGGGTTCTATTCCCCGCCTCTTGGGGCGTTCAATGCTTTTGATGATACCCGGCTGCTTTCGGCGGTAGTTCATTTTCATAACAGAGGCGGGACCATAAAGCAATCCGCATCTCCCGCCAAAACCGCCCGCTCGCCGCAGTCCGGGAGGATCGATCTTGAAAAGACACCGGGGATCATTTACGATGAATCGCCTTGAAGACAGGGTTGATGAGAGTGGGTATTCTCCGGGACGGGAGACATGATGACAGAGCAAAAAAGGAAGCGGGTCCGGGTGGGGCTGGAGCGGGAGGAGGCGGACGCGTGGGGGCGCTTGAAAGGGATGCGGCTGGGTCTCCTGGTGAACCAGGCATCCGTAACCGGAGACCTGGCGCCGGCGCCGGACGTCATCGCCCGCCGGTTCCCGGGCCGGTTGAAGGCCCTTTTCAGCCCCCAGCACGGACACGGGGGGCAGGACCAGGACAACATGGTGGAGACGGCCCATTCCGTGGACCGGCGCCTGGGCATCCCGATTTTCAGCCTTTACGCGGACACGCGCGAGCCGCCGCCCGAGGCCCTTGAAATGATCGACGCGCTGATCATCGATCTCCAGGATGTGGGCACCCGGGTCTACACCTTCGCGTCCACCGTCCTCAACTGCCTGAGGGCGGCGGCGGAAAAAGGGGTAAGGGTCCTCGTGCTGGACCGGCCGAACCCGCTGGGAGGAGAGATCCTTGAAGGGAACCTGCTGTCCCCGGAGATGTATTCCTTTGTGGGACCTTGCCGGTTTCCCATGCGTCACGGGCTGACAATGGGGGAGATGGCGCGGATCTTTGACGCGGTCTTTCACCTGGGATCCGACCTGGAGATCGTTCCCATGGAGGGCTGGCGGAGGCGCATGCAGTGGCCCGAAACCGGCCTGAGGTGGATCCCGCCTTCCCCTAACATGCCGTCTTTCGCGACGGCCCGCGTCTATCCGGGGCAGGTCATCTGGGAAGGAACCCTTGTCTCCGAAGGAAGGGGGACCTGCCGTCCTTTCGAGATCTTCGGCGCGCCGTACATGGAAACCGACCTCCTGCGGCGGCAACTGGATCCGGAGGCGTTGAAGGGGTGCCTTCTGCAGGACTTCGTATTCCGTCCCACTTTCCACAAATGGCACGGCCGACTCTGCCGCGGGTTCATGATACACGTGCTCGATCCTGTGGCGTACCGGCCCTACCACACCGCCCTTTCCTTGCTACAGGCGGTCATGACGATCCATTCCGGTGATTTCCGGTGGAAAATGCCGCCCTACGAATATGAATACGAGCGGCGCCCCATCGACCTGATCCTGGGAGATCCGTCTCTCCGCCGGGACCTGGAGGCGGGCATCCCGGTCTCCGCCCTTGCAAAAGGGTGGGAAGCGGATCTCGCGTCATTCGACCGCTGGCGGCAGCCGTTCCTCCTGTATCGATAACCGTCCGAGCGACCCCTCACATATTTCCCAGGGCCTTGAGAAGTTCCCGGGCGACCTCGATGTACCCGGCGCCCAGCCGCTTCTCGATATAATTTTTCCCGCCCTCTGAATTGAGCGTCATGGCAAGCAGTTCGCGGATCAACCGCCGCTCTTCCTTGTTCACCATCAAGAGCGCGCCGGTCTTGTCGCTCAGGACGATATCCGCGTCTCTTCCGGGTGTTATCTCATCCATACGCTACTTTTTCTGCCCCCCGCTGATCCACTTGTCGATCGCCTCCTTGTCGAAACGCCAGACCCGGCCGATGCGAATCGCCGGGATCTTCCCTTCAGCGGCGTACTTGCAAATTGTAATCTCATGTAATTTCAAATATTTGGCGACTTCTTTCGTTGTCAGTATCTCTGGCATGATCAACTCCTTATTATCATTATTATCATTGAATTCATGGCCCCGCACGCCTCGCTCAGCGCCCGGCGCGGGAGAGGAAGACGCCTCGCCTTCCCGGGGACTCGAAACCGGTTGGCCCTGCCGGGGATCGGATCTCCAGGCGGCTTGGCCGACCATCCGTAAACCATGTTTTAATCTTAATACCCAAAGGCTTAAAAGTCAATAAGGATTCCGTTAACAGTAAATAAAAAGCTTTTAATATTTAAATTTAATTTTTATTGCAGTCATCAAGGTTTTATTCTGAAATATTAAGAATAAAAGGAGGTTATGCGTCACATGGAACGGTTTTCGCCCGGGCCGACAACGGTTTCCTTGACGGGACAGGTCCGGGCCATTATAAGGAAACAGGCAGCAACGGCAACCGCCCGGTACACCATGAAAATTCCGGCCCTCTCCGGGGACGGGATCCGCGGAGAAACGCATTTGCCCCGCGTCGGGCCCATGGGCGCTTTTTCGGCGATTTCCCGGCCGTCGCCCTGGAAAACCGTGCCGTCCCGGGTGCCGGACGGTTCCGTCTTGAGAATCGACGCCGCCGTCACCATCCAGGCCGGGATCCCCCTGTTCCATCGTCACCTGTTTGACCGGCAGAACGGCAGACGGCGGCATCTGTCACATCCGGAGGCGCTGCCGGACGCCTTCCGGCGCGGACCGGCATTCACTTACCACGGGGAGACTGATCCGTAAAGAGATCGTTTCATGGTCCACACGCAGAAAATGAGGTTGCGGTCACTTTTCTTTCACCCTGAATTCGACGCGCGCCGCGTCACGGTGGCCAGCAAATGGATGCTCTACTACCTTCTCATCGGCCTTATCGCCGGGCTGGGATCCGTGGCATTCCATTATCTGTGCCAGAGCGGATCACACCTTTTCATGGACCTGATGGCCGGATACCGCCCGCCTCACCCGGCGGGCGAGGGGCCCCTGTTCCCGCCGACGGACACGCCCTTCTCCCGCTGGATGCTGCTGTTCGTCCCCGCCATCGGCGGCCTGATGAGCGGCTGGCTCGTCTATACCTTCGCCCCGGAGGCGGAAGGACATGGAACCGACGCCGCCATCGACGCCTATCACAACAAGGGAGGCTTTGTCCGCGCCAGGATCCCGTTCATAAAGACCATCGCCTCGGCCCTGACCATCAGTTCCGGCGGATCCGGGGGCCGGGAAGGTCCCATCGCCCAGATCGGTGCCGGGTTCGGTTCCTTCCTGGCGACGAAGCTGAAGCTTTCCGACCGGGAACGACGGGTAATGCTGGCCGCCGGCATCGGGGCGGGCGTGGGGAGCATCTTCCGCGCCCCGCTTGCCGGGGCCCTTTTCGGGGCCGAGGTCCTCTACCGGGACCCGGAGTTCGAATCCGAGGTCCTGATCCCCTCGGGCATCTCCTCGGTGGTCGCCTACTGTGTGTTCTGCCTTTTTTTCGGCTGGGGGTCCCTGTTCGAATCACAGGACTTCGTGTTCGACAACCCCCTGGAGCTTGGGCCTTATATGGTCCTCGCCTTCGTCCTCGTGGCCGGGGGCGTCCTTTACATCAAGTCCTTTTACGGCATACAGCGCCTTTCCAAGAGGGTCCCCGTCCCCAACCATCTCAAGCCCGCCATCGGCGGACTGCTGACGGGCGCCATCGGTTTCTTCCTTCCCCAGACCCTCTCCTTCGGTTACGGGTTCGCCCAGATGGCCCTGGACAATCAGCTTCCCACCCTGTTCCTCCTGGCGTTGGCCATGGGTAAAATCGCCACCACCTCCCTCTCCATCGGCTCCGGGGGAAGCGGCGGCGTGTTCGGCCCGTCCATCGTCATCGGCGGCGCCCTGGGGGGCGCCGTGGGCCGGGTCTTTCACGCCCTCATGCCGGGGATCGTGACCCAGCCCGGGGCGTTCGTGGTGGTGGGCATGGCCGGTTTTTTCGCCGCGGTTTCCAACACCCCCATCTCCACCATCATCTTCGTCAGCGAAATGACCAATTCCTATCATCTGCTGCTCCCCAGCATGTCCGTCTGCTCCGTCGCCTTTCTGCTCTCCCGGAGATGGACCATCTACGTCAAGCAGGTCAAAAGCAAAATCGACTCCAACGCCCACAGGGGAGACTTTTTCGTGGACGTGCTGGGTGCCATCCGGGTCCGGGAGCTCCTGCCCCATGTCAGGAAGGTCCGCCTGATCCCCGAGGACATGCCCCTGAAACAGTTCCGGGAGGTCTTCCGGGAAAGCCAGCAGCATTATTTCCCCGTGGTCAACGAAGAAAAGAAGCTCACCGGGATTTTCTCCATCAACGACATTCGAAACGTCATTTTCGACCAGGATATCGGGGAACTGGTCCGGATGAAGGATGTCGCGAACCCGGAAATCATCTACACGACACCCTCCGAAGACCTGAACGAGGTGCTCAAAAAGTTTACCGTTCGGAACCTCCACCGGCTGCCGGTGGTCAAGGACGAAGACCCGGCGGTCCTCCTGGGGATGCTGGACCGGAGGGAAGTGATTGAATTCTACAACCAGAGGGTACAGGAGACAAAATCCGGCGATACGGAGACGCGGGGCCGATATGCCGGGGAAAACGCCCGCTTCAAACGCATCCGTGTAAAGGACGCCATGCGCAAAAGCATCGCGTCCGTTCGGGCAGACATGCGGCTTGAAGAGCTGAAGGAGCTGGTATATCAGGGAAAATTCAACAGTTTCCCCGTGGTGGACCGGAACGGCCGCCTCTGCGGCATCCTCTCCATCTCGGACTGCCGGGCGGCGCTCGGGAAGGGGGACATGACGGCTACGGCCGGAGATATCGCCACCCGAGACGTGGTGACGGTCAACCCTGAAGACAGTTTCCTTTCGGCGCTGGCGAAAATCACGGGCCCGGACTACGCCATCCTGCCCGTGGTGGACCGGAAGGACCCGCGCAAGCTCGTGGGCGTCCTCAGCCGCGGCGACATCCTCCGGGCCTTTCACCACGCGGTTCAGGAGTAGGGAAAAGGGCGCGGGCGCAACCCTCCCGCTACTTGATGGTCTTGAGCTTGGCCCGGGCGATCCTCGCCTCGTTGGAGCGGGGGTATTTCTTGATGATCCGCTTCAGCAGGAGCCGACAGCTGGTCTTGTCGTTTATCTGGTAAAACGCCAGGGCCTGGCGAAGCATGGCATTGGGGACCTTGTTTCCGGAAGGGTAGGTCTTAATGACCCGCTGGTAGGCCAGGATGGCCTGTTCAAACTGCTTCAGGGCCATGTGACATTCACCCGCCCAGAACTGGGCGTTGTCCGCCAGTTCCGAACGGGGGTATTTTTTTATAAAGGCCTTGAACCCGCTGAGGGCCGCATTGTATTTTCCATCCTTGTAAAGGGCGAGGGTCGCTTCGTAGAGGGCCCGGTCCGCGGGCACGCCGCTTTTCTCCGGGGCCGCCCCCGCCGCCGGAGCAGGAGGGCCGGCGACCGGCGCGACGGACGTTCCACCGGCGGGGGCGGCGGCGCCGACGCCCTCGAGATTCAGGTACTGGGAGATCTGCGCGACCCGCGATTCCAGTTCGGTCATGCGTCGGGTCAGATCGGCCACGCGCCGTTTCATCCGGTCCTGCTCAGTGGTATCCCTTTCCACGGCCCGCCGGACCAGCTGGCGGTTGTCCGCAAGACGCCCCTTGACTTCCTGGATTTCCTGCTTCAGGCGGTCCATTTCGGAACCGGTATCCGCCTGGCTTTCCCGGATCGAATCAAGCTCTCCGCCGATCCGCTGGTCCATTTTGTCCACCTTCTGACTCAGCGCGGCGATCTGCCTGTTCACATACAGCAGGTCTTCCTGGGTGGTCACGCAGGAGACAAGGAGCAGCAGGGAACAAAAGAGCCCCCCCAGACCGAACATCAGCTTTTTATTCAATATGAACATCCTTAAATCTTTGAAGCAATGACGGGCCCCGGGGTCAGTCCTTCCCCGGCGGGACGGCGCCGCCGTTTATCACCGAGACATGGGGGGAGGAGGCTACCACCTTTTCGTCAGTTTGAATTCATCCCGCCGGTTCTTGGCCCAGGCCGCCTCGTTGTGTCCCGGATCCGCCGGGTTCTCCTCACCGTAGCTGATGGTCGCTATCCGATGCTCCGAAACGCCAAGGGCCACGAGATATTTCTTGGCCGCATGGGCGCGTCGCTCTCCCAGAGCCAGGTTGTATTCATTGGTGCCTCTCTCATCACAGTTCCCTTCGATCCGAACCGTGTAGGCGGGATGGGACCGCAACCATGCCGCCTTGTCTTTCAGCACGGTTTTCGCCTCCGGCCTGAGCTCCGACTTGTCGAAATCGAAATAGATCTTCCGGGATTCGAAATCAGAGATCATCTGGGCCTCCCGCAATGCCTTCAGCTTGGCCTGTCGGGCCTTTTCCCTCTCCTGATAGCTTTTTTCCGCCTGCGTGGCGGCCTTTTTGACTTCCTTCTCCGGGGCCTTGGCCTCGGCCTGAGCGGTCGGCCGGACCCCCTCCGAACTCCGGATCTGTTTTTTCGCACAGGATGTCAACAGAAAGAGCGTCGAACACATAAACGCCAGGGCGATCACGCCGGTCATTGTTTTCTTCATCATGCTCTCCTTACCTCCTGATTTTTAGTGGTTCCCGGACAGTGTCCTTTCCATGAATGGCCAAAATCTTTTCGCACCGGCTTCGCTTTTCCGCATTTCCGGGATCTCCCGCTTGAAACCGGGCGGCAATGAACGACCCCGCCGCAAGCAACAGGGTATCATCAAAAGCATTGAATGCCCCAAGGGCGGGGAATACAACCCTTGTCCGCCGCCGGCGGATTGAATATTTTTTCAAAGGGCTTAAAAAGAAGGCCGCATATCACTTTGTGCCTGAATTATCAGTTTAGCCCTAAATTAATCCGTATTGCAAGAAAAAATCCCGCTGTTTCCTCTCTTACCACTTGCGCGGGCCGGTTTCAAGCCTTCACAACCCCCGGAGGGCCTTTCCCGGAACGAAAACGGCGTTGCGTCCGGCCGTCAGGGCCCCCAGGACGGTGCGGTCTGGTCTCCCTTCATGGAAGTAATTTTTTTCTGGTTCTGGCCGGTTTCGGTCATCATGAAGAGATGGTAGCGCCCCTCCCTGCTGGAGCTGAAGACCAGATAGCGTCCGTCCGGGGACCAGCACGGGTCCTCATTGTTGCCCTGGTCCTCGGTCAGCCGCCGCAGGCCGGTCCCGTCGGGCCGCACGGTGTAAATATCGAAACGCCCCCGGTCCATGGAAACAAAGGCGATCCGGTCCAGGCGGGACCAGACGGGGGATGTGTTGTATTTTCCGTCAAAGGTCAGGCGTTCCACGCCTCCGCCGGCCAAGTCACGGATATAAATCTGCGGGGATCCCGAACGGTTCGAGACAAACGCCACCCGCCGGCCGTCCGGGGAAAAGGCGGGCGAGACATCGATCCCCCAGTGTGACGTGATCCGCTGCCGGATCTTCCCGTCCAGGTCGATGGTAAAGACATCCGGATTCCCCTTCACGCTGAGGGTCAAGGCCACCTTCCCGCCGCCGGGCGCCCAGCATGCCCCCGTGTTCAGGCCCTTCCTCCCCGAAATCCGCCGGGTTTCACCGGTGGCCAGATCCCGCATGTAGAGCATGGCCCCGGCGCCCTCTCTGAATGAATTGTACATGAGTTTCCCCCCGTCGGGAGACAGCCTGGGGAGGAGCGCGATGCTGTTGTCTGCGGTGATGCGGCGCACGCGGTGGCCGTCGTAATCACACAGGTAGATCTCCTTGTGGCCGGTGGCGTTTCCCACAAAGGCGATCTTGGTAAGGAAGAACCCTTCATGTCCGCTCAGGGCCCGGATGATCCGGTTCCCCACCCGGTGCATCAGGTACCGGTAGCGGTCCACGTCCCCCAGGGCCCGCATGCCGAAGATTTCCTGGCCCCGGAACACGTCGAACAGGCGGATCTCCACCTCCAGGCTCCTGCCGATACAGGCATATCCTCCCTTCAGGAGGAGGTCCGCCCCGATGACCGTCCAGTCCCTGAATCGGATGGATGCCGGGTCCATGGACGCCCCCGCCGTCTCCAGAAAGGATCCCCTGTCCATGGGGCTGAAATAGCCGCTGAAATCGAGATCACTGGAGATGACCGCCGGCAGCGCGGTCGCCAGCTCCGGACGGGCATGTTCGAAGTTGAGGAATTGAAAGTCCGGGATCGCGATTTTGAACTTCCGGGTCGCGGGGGCGTTGATATCGATATAGATCCGGCAGGCGCCGCCGGCAGGGGCGAAAAAGACCGCAAAAAGCAGAATTCCGAAGCCGAAACGAACTTTCCATGTCCTGGTCATGCGCGGCATCTCCTCCCGGAAAATTGACGGTGACCACTTCTCCGCCGCGGATCCCTTTCACGCCCCGGCGGTCGCGGGAGGGAGTTGCGGTTCGCTCAGCGGGTCTCCAGGTCACTCAGATCAAAGGTGATTTCAAACTCGTCCGCACGCCTTGTATACCCCTCCGGAAAGGGCGGCAGGGGATCGGAACGTTCAACGGCCTTCAGCACGGACTGATCGAACAGGGGCGCATTGGACCGCTCCTTGATCCACGATTTCAATATCTTTCCCGTGCGGGCCGCTTCCACGACCACCACCGCCCTGAGCCCGCCCTGTCGGCCGGGTGCCGCAAGATCCACCGCGAACGACCAGTGCCGCTTGATCCAGTCTTCCACTTCCTGTTTGTAGATCTCGATAATGATACCGGTCGCGGGCCGCCGTGCGGTGCCGGCCCCCGCCGCGCGGATGCGCGAGGTGATCCGGGCGATGGCCAGGTCAACCGGGTTGGCCTCATCCTTCCTGACCTTTTTTTCGATCTTCGACACGGCCCGGTCGATCAGCCGGGAGGGGGACAGGCGCCGTTTTCTCGGTTTCCGGCGTTTTTTCCGGATCGTCCGCCGGGCGATGATTACCGGTCGCGGTTTCTCCTTTGCCCGGCGGATCCGCTTTGCCGGCGAAGTCCTCTTAGAAACCGGGTGCCGGGCCGTCTTTTTTGTCCTGAGTCCGGTCCCGGGCGTTGACCGGACGGCCCCGGGCAGTTCCACCAGGTCGACCACGTATACGGGGCGTCCGGGACGCCGGAAGGACGGCGGCCCGGGCATAAAGAAGGGAACGGAAAAAATCAGCGCGTGCAGGAGCAGGGAGATCCCAAGCATCTTCCCCCACTTGGGATCCACGTCATGACGGCCCGGCGGATCTGTCCAGACGGATTCCATGTATCAGCTCGACCACCGGAAGACCGGGCCCCGCCCCTTCCGGAAAACAGGAATTCCGGCGCTTCATCGGAGGGACGGGTTTTCATCCCGGATCAATCCGGGGGCTCCGTTACCATTCCCAGCTTGTTGATGCCGGCTTTTTTCACCCTCGAAACCACCTGGATGACAAAACCGTAGGGGACATCCCGGTCCGCCCGCAGAAGGATCTGCTTGTCCCTGCGGTTTTCGAATATCTTCCGGATCTTCGTTTCCAGCCCCTTCATGTCCACCCGGTAATTTTCCAGGTAAATCTCTTTCTTCCGGTTCACCGTCAGCATCAGGGGCGCTTCCTGAGTCTTCAGGTTCCGGGTCGCGGTCCTGGGGAGATTGACTTCCACCCCCTGCATCATCATGGGCGCGGTGACCATAAAAATGATCAGAAGCACCAGCATCACGTCCACCAGCGGCGTGACGTTGATATCCGACATGAATCGCTTGTTGTTTCCGGCCTGCATGTCTCCCCCGCCCCCTTTCAGGGCCGACAGTCCCCGGTCTTTGCCTGTTTCTTAAAGAACTGCCGCTCCACGGTGCTCAGAAAATCGGCGGCGAAGATATCCATCTCGGCCCCGATGGCCGAAATCTTGTGGGTGAAATGGTTGAAGGCCACCACCGCGGGAATGGCCGCCGCCAGACCGGCGGCCGTGGCGACAAGGGCCTCGGAGATTCCCGGCGCCACCACGGCCAGGCTGGCGGAACCCTTCAGGCCGATCCCCTGAAAGGACTGCATAATGCCCCATACCGTCCCGAAAAGACCGATGAACGGAGCGGTGTTGCCGGTGGTGGCCAGAAACCCGATTCCCCGTTCCAGCCGGTTGGTCTGGTCGATGCTTGCCTTCCTCAGGGACCGGGAAAGATTGTCCATGGTGAGCTGACGGGAATCCGCCTCTCCGTCTTCGGCCCCGGACTTTCCATGATTTTCCGGTTCCCTGCCCGAACGGATTTTCCGGATCCGCATGAACTCGGCGTAACCGCCGCTGAAAAGGCCGGCCACAGGGCTGTAGGACAGGTCGCCGGAGGCCCTGTAGATCTCCTTCAGGTCCCGGTTTTCCCAGAAGAGTTCCATAAAGCTTTCGGTTTCCCGTCTCGCCCGGCTCAGCAGCCTCAGCTTCACGAAGATAATGGCCCAGCACGCCACCGAAAAGGCCAGCAGCACCAAAAGGACCAGTTTCACGACAATACCCGCATGAAGGATCATCTGGGCGATATCGTTGCCATGGGCGCCTCCCGGAAGAAAAGCGGCGGGGACCTGGGTGATGAACGGGATACCGGTCATTGCTGTTTCCTCTTTTGATTCATTGGGGAAGGATCTTCCAATGGTCCGGGTCTGAACACTGTATTTTTATAATGACCATTGTCGGGTTTCAAGAAGAATATGGGCCGGAGATCCGGGTTCCGGGATCCGCCGGGCGGGGAAACAGGCGCCGGAGAACGTCCCCCTGCAAAATCACACCGGGGCATCGCCCGATCGAAATATCTCCAGGTAACGGGGTCAGACCGCGGCTTTTCGTGTTTTATCCGGAACGGATTTTATCAGGTTGAAGCGGGAGACCAGAAAATCGGCCAGACCCCGGATATCCTCGGGGGAAAACCGGGGGACCCCCGCCGACACGTCGACGTCGCAGACCAGTGCTACCAGGCGCGCATCATTTTTGCACAGGGGTTCCTTGTGGACATCCGGACGGAAGACCTCGATCTTGGGCGTATCTCCCCGTTTGTATCCCTCGGCCAGGACGAGGTCCACGCCGGTGAAAAAGGGCAAGAGTTCTCCGGGCGAATGATCATGATCCACATCCATGGTAATGCCGACCTGAGCGGGAGAGGAAATGACGGACACGCGCGCCCCGGCCCGCCTGTGCCGCCAGCTGTCTTTTCCGGGACGGTCCATCTCGAACTCGTGCATGTGGTGCTTTATGGTCCCGACCCTGACGCCCCGTCGCGTCAGTTCGGGAATCAGTTTTTCAATGAGCGTCGTTTTTCCAACCCCGGAAGAACCCACCACCGAGATGACGGACGGCGCCGTCTTTCCTGTCGACATGGTTCAATCTCCTATCCGATCCCCGCAGCAGACGTTGTCATCCCCGAATATGCTCCGGAAAAGGCGTTCTTCCTCCTCCCGGCATCCCTCCTGCAGGGCCCTGAATTTCATCAGCAGTTCCTTTCCCTCTTCCGTGAGCCAGGCACCCTTTTTTCGATCCGTGTAGACAATCCTGGCATCCAGGTATTTTTCCGTGGCCTTGATCTTTCCCCAGGCGGCCTTGTAGGACATCTTCATCACCTTCGCCGTCTGGTTGATGGATCCGGTCCGTTCGATATTCTCCAGGATTTCCCTCCGGCCGTCTCCCATGATGATCCGGTCTTGCTCGTCCACCAGCCACTGCCGCGATTTCAGCTTAAGCGGAATCATTCGACGTCTCCCCCACCTCCATCCACAACTGACCGCTTTTCGAGGGATCATATCCTCCGAGCGCCGCCACCCGCTCCCTGAAACGCGGGGTTCGGACCGTCTCCAGCAGGGCCCGGATATTCGGATGATCCACCCATGCGGACGGGATGATCAGGTCGTACTGTTCCTGCGCCATGGGAATGAAGTCCAGGTCAAGGGCCCGGGCCGCGGCGAAAATGCCCATGCCGCAGTCAGCAGCCCCGCTCAGGACATCCACGGCCACGGTCATATGGGTGTATTCGTCCCGGTCGTAGCCGTTGATGGCCTCCGGCGCGATGCCGGCCCGGCGCAGTTCGTAGTCAAAAAGGATGCGGGTTCCGGACCCGGCCTGCCGGTTGACGAACATCACGTCGTCCCTCGCAAGATCGGCGATCCCCTTGATCCCCTTGGGATTTCCCTTTGCCACCATCAGGCCCTGGTCCCGCAGGACCAGGTGAAACACGCTTACCCGGCTCCCCTTGAGGTACCTCCGGAGATAGGAAATATTATACTCGCCGGTCTCAGTGTCCAGGAGATGGGACCCGGCAAGGTGACAGGAGCCCTTCCTGATCGCGATCAGACCACCGAGGCTTCCCACGTTCCCGGAAGAAACACGGATATCCCGGCCGTTCCGCCGGATCTCGTCCGCCAGGATATCCAGGGTGATGTCGTGGCTCCCGATGATCACAACGGTGTTCAGGAGGTCCTCCGGTTCCACCAGGAGATCCGCCGTCACCTCTTCGTCCTGGGAGATCCCTTCGGAAAGGGCCGGTATCCGCACCATCCCCTCGGCCCGTGTGAGGGTGGTGATGGATCCGGCGGCCCGGGGAAGGGGCGTGGCCACATACCGATCCCTCACCCGGCCGATGTTCACCCTCAGGAACTCTTCCGTTCCCGGCCTGGAGGGGATGTTCCGCGTGGGCGTCACCCGGACCGTCGCCCGCTCAGGGGGCCTTCGGCCCTGGAGGCTGTAAAGGAGGGGCCTGACGAACTGGTCGAAGGAGATGGTTGACGAAACGGCATACCCGGGGTTCCCTACCACCGGTTTTCCGTTCACGATCCCCAGGATGGTGGGTTTCCCCGGCATCATGGCCACGCCGTGCACCAGGACATCGCCCAGTTCACCGATGATATGGACCGTGTAATCCCGGCTCCCCGCCGAGGACCCCGCGTTGATGATCACCACATGGGCGTCCGACGCCACGGCCGCCTCCAGCGCCCCGCGGATCGCTTCCTCCGAGTCCGGGATCAGATCGTGAATTACGGGAACCGCATCGCACTCACGGACCAGGCCGGCCAGGACCGGGGCATTGTACTCGATGATCTGGCCTTTGCGCAAGGTCCGGATGTCCTTCACGTCCGCGGGATGAACGAGTTCCGAACCGGTAGGGAGAATCGCCACCCGGGGGGCCTCCCATACCTTTACGGAAAATACGCCGGCGCTGATCATCGCCCCCACGTCATAGGGCCGGATCCTCCGGTTTTGCGGGAGGAGCATCTGCGTTGCAACGATGTCCTCCCCCACTTTCCGGACGTTTTGCCACGGGTGGCTGGGGGCCCGGATTTCCACTCGGCCGTCTCCCAGGTCATGAAGTTTCTCCACCATCACCACGGAATCAAAGCCGTCCGGGAGAGGGTTTCCCGTGTTGATCCAGACGGCGGAGGAGCCGACCTCCAGGATCCTCGGGTTGCGCTCGGTGGTGCCGTAAGTGGCTTCCGCCTTTACCGCGACACCGTCCATGGCGGCGCAATGATAAAAGGGAGCGGAAACCCTTGCAAACACCGGTTCCGCCGTGACCCGGCCCGCCGCCTCCCAGGACGGGATCGTCTCGGGATCGGTTCTCAGCTCAGGCCCGAAACGGGAAAAAAAGAGGTCCCTCGCCTCCTCCAGCCCCTTCATGGAAAGATAAACCTGTCGTTTTATACCGTCGTGTTTCATGGATATATTCCACCAATCATATGCCTGTCCGGCATGCGGTTCCAGAAAATATGGAAACCGGTCGCCGACGCCGATGTACAAAGTCCCGGCGTAACAGCTCAATATTCAGGGAAAGCACAATGAACCTACCCCTCTTTTTTGAGCTATTACGTCCCGGCGGCGTTATGCCCATTCCTTCTCCTGGGGCTGGAACAGGAGGACGTCCACCCTTTCCCCCTGGTAACGGCCTTCGGTGTTCCGGTCGATTCGGAGCAGGCCGTCGGCGACCACGAGGGTGGAGATCAGCCCGGATTTTCCAAATACCGGGTCCGCGGCCAGGCCGCCCGGTGTCTCGGTCAGCTTCACGCGCACGTAGTCCTCCCGGCCCGCGGCCGATTCGATATTGCGGGTCAATTCGGCCTTCACACGCATCCGGGGTGTCCCGCCAGACCCGGAAAGCCTCAAAATCAGACGGGACAGGAAGATCTCCGCCACCACGAGGGCCGATGCCACGTGCCCCGGAAGACCGACCACCGGTTTCCGTCCGAACCTTCCGATAATGGTCGGTTTTCCCGGGCTGATGGAAATCCCGTGCACCAGGAGTTCAAAACCGGGAAGGCTCTCGAACACCTTGAGCGTCAAATCGCGGGTTCCCACCGAACTGCCGCCCGAGATCCACAGGCAGTCCGCCCGGCGCAGGCCTTGCTCCACCAGTTCCCGCATGGGCTCGAACCGGTCCGGGCACATCCCCAGGTGCAGGGGCACGCCCCCCTCCCGGCGGCAGAAGGCGCCGAGGCTGTAACGATTGATGTCTCTCACCCGGCCGGGTCCCGGCACCTCGTCAATGGGGACCAGCTCATCTCCCGTGGAAATAATGGCCACCTCCGGCCGCCTGTAAACGGACACCCTCGAAACGCCGAGACCCGCCAGCACCCCCAGGTCCTGCGGCCGGAGGGACCTCCCCTTTTCAAGGACCACGGATCCCTTCCTGAAATCGTCTCCGGGCTGGATGACGTTCTCCAGGGGAGAGATGGCCTGGGTCACTTCAAGGGTCCGTTCATCCAGGAGATGACAGTATTCGACCATCACGACGCCGTCCGCCCCTTCTGGCAGCATCCCGCCAGTGGAGATCTTCACGGCCTCCCCGTCTCCAACGGACGGGCCGGCGGCCTCCCCCATCAGCACCTCCCCCGCCACCTCGAACAGGGCGGGCAGGCTCTCATTGGCCCCGAAACTGTCCCGGGACCTGATGGCGTAGCCGTCCATGGCGGACCGGTTGAATCCGGGGAGATCCTCGGGTGCGGACACGTCCCGGGAGAGGACGCGGCCCTGCGCCGATTCCAGGTCGAGGATCTCTTCATCCACCGGTTCAAACCCGTCTATGATCCCGAAAACCTCTTCGGACGTTTTCAGCTTGAAAAAGGATTCCATGGCGGGTGAATATGTCACAAAAGACATAACGCTTCAAGAAAAAAATGGGGCGTTTCGCCCCGTTCTTGGACAGGACCAGGTCCGCCTCCCTTTCCATGGCCGCCAGCACATATATAAGATCAGGATGCCGTTGGAGAGCCAGCTGTTTCGACGGATCCTCACTTCCACGGACAGGATGAGACCGCTGTTCAGGATCCGGTAGTTTTCCGCGGCCACTTCCACGAAGTTGAGCGATTTTTCCGGCGGTTCCAGAGTTCGGCTCCCAGCGCCCGGAGAGCGGGTCACATCCTTCATGTGGAGCGGATAGAGGATCCGGTTGTCCCGGGTCTTGACCAGGATACTGGTCCGGACGCCCAATCGATACAGCGTGCGGTGTTCCAGAAACGCCTCGATATTCCGATCGATTTCCTCGCTCACCGGATATCGTCCTTCATAGAGGGCCTTGTAGTTGCGGATCATCGTGCGGTTCAGCCGGGTGGTCTCGTACCGCTGGAGATATCCTTCCAGGGCCTGAAGGGTCAGGACATAGCAGATGGACGGGAGGAGGATACAAAGGAACAGTATCTTGACGGGAATATGCTTCATACAGGGTAACGGATCCGGCTGACGGGTTTATGGTTGGAAGCCCACTGCGGGCCGGATGGTTATCCGTTCTTTTTCGGGGGCGTCCCCGCGCTCGTGATCTCGTCAAGCACCCGGCGGGCCTCCTTGGCGCCCTCGAATGTCGAAGAAATACGAAGGGCCTTCTCCAGGAACGGGCGGGCGGCCTCCGGCTGACGGTTTCTATAGTAGGCCATACCCATATGATAATTGATCACTGGATTGTCCGGGACCTGCTGAAGACTGTCCTGGAATTCCGAAATCGCGCTCAGGTAGCTCCCCTTCAGGTAATAAATCCAGCCCAGGGTGTCCATGACCGACGGGCTCTTGGGCATCTGTTCCTTGGCCACCTGCGCCAGCCCGAGGGCCTCGTCGATATTTCCTCCCCGCCTGGCCAGGCTCCATGCCAGATTGTTGGCGGCCGGACCGAAATCCTTTTTCACGTCCAGCGCCTTGCGGTAATACGCCTCGGCCTTTTTCGTATCGCCCTTTTGATCAAAGAGGGTTCCCAGGGCCATATAGGCCGGCAGGTAACGAGGGTTTTTGGCCAGGATGGCCTCATACTCGGAGACCGCCCCCTCCAGGTCCTTGCCTCTCACGTAGATCCCAGCCAGCGCCACGTAAGGGGCCAGCATGTTGGGATTGATGCGAATGGCCTTTTCGAAATGCCTGCGGGCGCCGGCCGTATCCTTCCGCGCCATAAAGACATTCCCTTCCAGGTATTCGATCCGGGCCAGGCCGGAAGGATTGTCCTTGTTTTTCTCTTTCAGGTCTTCACAGGCCCGGAGGGCCTGGTCGTATTTCCTGTCCCGCAGGTACGCCCCCACCAGGGATGAAACGGCCTCCGGCTGACGGGGATCCAGCTGCAGCGCTTTCTTAAAATTCTTCACAGCCTCTTCCGTCCGCTTGGTGAGGGCGCAGAGCAGCCCGAGGCGGACATAACCGGGCGCGTAAGACGGGGCAAGGGCGATGACTTTTTTAAAGGCCTGTTCCGCCGCCTTCGGTTTTCTCTCGAGCAGCCGGAGGTTTCCCTCGAGCATCAGCGCCCGGATGTTTTTGGGCGATAACCGGAGCACTGCCTCGATCTGCTCCCGGGAGAGGTCCGCTTTCCGTTCCCTGAGATACATCCGGGCCAGGATCAAACGGGCCTGCATCAGCCGCGGATTGAGATCGACCGCCTTCACCAGGGCCTGCTCCGCCAGGCGGCCTTTATTTTTCCCCAGAAGGCAGAGGGCCTTGAAATAATAGGCCATACCGTTGTTCGGGTGGTCATTGATCACCCGGGAGAACTGCTCAAGGGCACGGGAAGAATCCTTCCGGGCCAGGTGGATTCGTCCCTTCAGGAAAACGGCGCCCACGTTTCCTTTGTCCTTGGCGAGAATCCGGTCCAGGGTGGCGTCCGCGTCATCGATCCTGTTGAAGTCGAGCTGGAGTTCCGCGATACTCAAAAGGATATTGGGATCATCCTTCTTGACGGCCGCCGCGCGCTTCATGGCCTCGAGGCTCTTGCTGAACG
>CAZCVB010000009.1:0-23149 GCA_964501805.1 uncultured Desulfobacteraceae bacterium
CGGCATCCGTCTTTCCCGTGTGGTGTGAAATTCCCATCGCGGTGATCCTGGGCTACATGGTCTACAAGAAAGGAAAGGGGATCTGGGGCTGGTCCATCATCGCCATCATTGCCATGTACGTCACCGTGGTCCTGGGTTACTGGGTCCCCATCAGGATGCCCGCCATCGCCGGGACCCCCCCCACGGGCGTCTGGACCATCATCCTGCTCATCTACGCGTTTATCGCGTCCGTCCTGCCGGTGACCACCCTGCTCCAGCCCCGGGACTTTATCAACTCCCATGAACTGATTATTGCCCTTTCCCTCCTGGTGTTGGGGGTCCTGTTTGCCTCCTTTTCCGGGCATCTCCACGTGGTGGCGCCTGCCGTGGACATTTCACCCGCCAAGGCCCCGTCCATGTGGCCCTTCCTGTTCATCACCATTGCCTGCGGTTCCATCTCCGGGTTCCATTCCCTGGTATCTTCAGGCACATCGTCGAAACAGGTGCGTTACGAGGAAGACGCCCTCTTCGTGGGTTACGGATCCATGCTCATGGAAGGAGTCCTCGCGACACTGGTCATCGTGGCCGTGGCCGCCGGGATCGGAATGGGCTACACCCCCAAGGGGGGCGAGACCCTGACGGGCGTGGCGGCATGGACCACCCATTATGCTTCCTGGGCCGCAGCCAAGGGCCTGGGTTCAAAGATCACCGCCTTTGTGGTGGGCTCCGCCAATATGATAGAAATGCTCGCCATTCCAAAAGGAATCGCCATGGTCATTATGGGGGTCTTCCTGGCATCATTCGCCGGTACGACCCTGGATACCGCCACCAGGGTCCAGCGTTATGTCGTCTCTGAACTCTGCACCGATATAAAGCTGAAATTCCTTTCGGGACGCTATGCCGCCACATTTATCGCGGTTGCCAGCGCCTGCTGGCTGGCCTTTGCGACCGGTGCCAGCGGAAAGGGAGCCCTGACGTTATGGCCCCTGTTCGGGGCCGTCAACCAGACCCTTGCGGCCCTGGCATTGATCGTGATCACGCTCTATCTCAGGACCAGAGGCGGGGCGAGATGGATGATTGCGGGCCTGCCGGCCATTTTCATGTCGTTCATGACCATCTGGGCGGTCATCGTGAACCAGGTCACCTTTCTCCACAAGCACAACGCCCTGCTGACGGTCATTAATATCTGCATTCTCATAATAGCGCTCTGGATCGTCGTTGAAGGCATTGCCAGGTTCTTCAGCATCGGCGGTGAAATAACCGGGGAACCGGAAGCGGCAAAGATTTAACGACAGAAAGATTAAAAAACATCCGGAAGGGGAAGCAGGGTCTCTCGACCTGCTTCCCCGCATCCTTACCTGCCCCTGGAGAGGGGCGAGCAAAGAGTCCGCAGACAGAGTTTCTGCGATCCCGATCTTATTTGAATAAGGCCATGGAAACGCAACTGAAAAAACTGTATTTCCGGCTGTTGGCACCGGCATTACTGGGTTTCCCGGCGGCCTATCTGTTAAAGACCTTCATGCCGGCCGGGACCGGGGCGATCCGGTCCTTTCGGCTCGCGGCCCCCGGGCTCTTTGTTCTGGCCTTTACCTTCGGCGCGGCACTTCCCCTGCTTTTTCGGACCCTCTTCGTCAATAGGAATCGCACCCAAAAGAGAATCCCGGAAAACGATCTCCTGAAATTTGAGCGGAACACCCTTTATATTACCCTCGTCACCCCCTATATCGCGCTGGCGGCCTATTTTCTGGAAATCCCCCGTTTCCATTTTGCCGGGACGGTCCTCGCCGGCCTCTATGGTGTATACTATTTTTATCCTTCACGGAAACGCATCCGATATGAGAAAAGAATTTTCCGGGTGAAATGATGTCTATTCTGAAACAGATCCGGGACAAAATAACGGAAACATGGCGGTCCGGTGACGTAATAGCACGGGGAAGGGCCGTGGAAGCCATCGAAAATGAGCTGGAAGAGATGGAAAATATCTTCGGCCTACTGGTGCTGGGTTCTTTTGTGGGGTTGCCTTCTCCTCCCATGCAGATCTCACTGGACCTCATGCCTTACATGGAAAGAGAACTCGTCCTGATGATGGAAAAGGTGGATACCGCCTCCGAACCCATCTCGCGGCTGTTTTCAACATTCGACATCGGCTGAAGATGAAGGAAGAGACCAATATCTTTTATATGGGAAAGGGCGGGGTCGGCAAATCCACATCGGCGGCCCTGAATTCCCTTTTCCTTGCACAGAGGGGCTTTGATGTCCTCCTTGTCTCTCTTGATCCCGCCCACAACCAGTCCGACATCTTTGAAAAAAGGCTGTCGGACAAGCCGAAACAAATCGTACCCCATCTGAAAGCCATAGAGATTGATCAGGATTACTGGATCAGGCGGTATCTCAAGGATGTCCATGACCAGATCAACCGGACCTACCGCTACCTGACTTCTTTTAACCTGGAAAAATACTTCGATGTCATCAAGCATTCTCCCGGCCTGGAAGAATATGCCCTTATCCTGGCCTTCAACGAAATGCGTCGGAAATTCTCGCGAATGGACTTCCTGATTTTTGACATGGCGCCGACCGCCCTCTCTCTCAAATTTTTCAATCTTCCGGCCCTTTCCCTGATCTGGATCAAGCACCTCCTGGCGCTGAGAAAGGACATCATCCAAAAAAGGGAGATCATCACAAAAGTCAGGTTGATGAAGAAAGAAATTGAAACGGATAAGGTCCTATCGAGAATTGAGGGCTCCATCCACGACTATACCTCCCTGAAAGATCTGTTCGAGGATCCTGAAAAGACCAAAATCAACCTGGTCCTGAACCCGGATCAATTGTCCCTGGCTGAATCAAGGCGTATTGTTCTCGGACTCAGGGAAATCAATATTTTCCTGAGTCAGATCATCGTAAACAAGATAAAAAGCAATTCTTCTCTGGAGCATATCAACAGGGAATTCAAAAAGATCCCCATGCTCCACGCATCTTTTTCAGAGACCCCCCTGATCGGCATCGAGGTCCTGAAAAAGTATCTGCAATCGAACGAAGACAGGATGCTGGAACAACCCTTAAAAGGTCTCAAAAAGGCATCAATTTGAGATATCGGTCCGGCATATCCGGGAGGGCCGTCATGAAAACCATGGATCCCGATATGATTCGAAAGATCGACAACGTCCTCGACAGGGTGAAAGAACCCGAAAGCAACCTCTCGGTTGCGGAACTCGGAATCGTCAGGAAATTCCGTTATAACGAAAGCCGACGGAGCCTGTACATTTTTACGGAAAATTACGGCAGTCCTAAGGCGTGCTGCTACCTTATCACCAAGCTGCTTGAATCGGAAACCCTTTCACGGCTCAAAAAAGAGCTGAAAACCGAATTTCCCGATCTGGCCGTCCGCTTCGTCTGACCTGTTTCAGATCTTAAGGACTCAAAATCCCCGGTGAACGGAAGCGAGGATCTGTGGAGGGGACTTCCCTTGGACGGATAGGGAAAGATCCTGGGCAACATTACCGATTGGAATCTCACAAGGTCCCCTCCGGCCGAAAACATGCGGGCGGGGAACAGGACCGCAAGGACATCTCAAAAAAGGGGCCGCACCATGAAAATACGGATGATCTACATCACCGCCGCGGACAGGGAAGAGGCCCGCCGCATCGCAGAGACCCTGGTCTCGGAACGGCTGGCGGCCGGCGTCAACATCCTGGACGGCGTCAATTCCCTGTACCGGTGGAAGGGAGAGATCCGGGATGAACGCGAGGCCGTGCTTATTGCCAAGACCACGGAAGCCCTCGTCCCGGACCTGGTGGAAAGGGTGAAGGCCCTGCACAGCTACGAGTGTCCCTGCATCGTCAGCCTGCCCGTGGCGGCCGGAAATCCGGCGTTCCTGGAATGGGTGGCCGCCGAAACGACATAGCCCGTACAAAGGTTCGCCCCGGCCGCCCGCTCCCGTTTCACGATTCCCCGCCCGGACCCCGCTTCAGGACCTTTCGGACCACCAGGAGCCCGATCACCAGGCACGCCGCCGCCAGCACGGCCATATTGTAGCGGACCAGGAGCCCCGCCATCCGCGCCTTCACCGCGTCCCAGTGGGTTCCCAGGGCAAACCCCGCGGCGATCCACAGGAAATTCCATATCCCGGCGCTTAACAGGGCCAGCCCGGCGGCCGTCAGGGGATTCAGCCGGGAAATCCCTCCCGCGATGGAGATGACCGAGCGGATCCCGGGGAAAAACCGGTTCAGGAGGATCAGGAGGTAACCGTACCGCCGGAACCAGGCCTCGGCCCGGCGGATATCCCGCGCCTTGAAAAACCACAGGTCTTTCTCCATGAAGAACCGCCGCCCGAGGATCCCCCCCACCCAAAACAGGGACATGAAACCCGCAAGGCTTCCCAGGGTGGTGGCGGCGTAGACGCCGAAAAAGCTGAGCCGGCCCGTGCCCACGAGGAAGGCCCCGAACGCAGTGATGGTATCTCCCGGAATGGGGGGAAAGATATTCTCCACAAAGGCGCTCAGTCCCAGGAAAAAATAGATCAGCGCATCCGGAAGCGATCCGAGAAGCGCCAGGAAACGGTCCAGGTAGATCACCGGTTACAATCCCTTGCCTCTTTGAAATTGACGGCGGGTCCCCATGCCGGGCGGGAATATCCGCGCGAATCCGTTCACCGGGGACAGGTCCATACGGATGGCCGGATTATCGGGCGTGGCGCCTGAAAAGACAAGGCCTGATTTGCCTTGACTCCGCCCGGCGCCTCTGCTATCTGCATTGGAACCTATCGGGTCCCGGATATTTGTTGCGGACGGGCATGATCCGGCCCCGTTTTATAAGGACAGCACCCCCCGGAGAGCATCCATGGCAAAAAAGAAAAAACCGACCCGGAAAGAACTCCTGAAAAAAGAGGATGAATTCCTGACGCTCTCGCGCCGCGCCATCAATTTTTTCACCCTTCACCTGAAATTTTTCAAGATCGCCGGTCTCGTGCTGGTCCTCATTGCCGCGACCTACATCGCCGGCCATTTCTATATCCGTTCCGTAAACCGGAAAGGCCAGAACGCCTATAACCTGGCCTATTATACCCTCACAAAAGAAAATCGGGTGACCCTTGACGCCAAGACCCTTGAAAAATCCGAAAAGCTTTTTCAAAAGGTCCGGGATGAGTTCGGCATGTCAAAGGCCGCCCGGCTGGCCCTGCCGCAACTCGCCCTCATGGCGTTCACCCGGAAAAAATACGGCGATGCCGCGGATCTATACCGGGAATTCCTGGACACGGTGAAGCGGGAACCGGCATACGACTCCCTTACCCGCCTGGCCCTGGCCGGGTGCCACGAGGCGAAGGGAGAGCTGAAGACGGCCATCGAGGTCCTCGATCCGGTCCTGTCGCGCCCGGAGAGCCGGTTCAGGGAGCTGGCCATGCTCCGCATGGCGCGGCTATACCGCCTGGCGCACATGCCTTCGAAGGAGCAGGCCGTCAACCGGAAATTCGTCCGGGAGTACCCCGCATCCCCCTTCCTCCCCGTGGTCAAGGCCCGTCTCTGAAAGATCCCGCACCCGCCGGAGATGCGCCGGTCCTGTTGCCGCCCTTTCCGCCATCCTGATATGGATCCGCATCCCTCATTCGCCCGGGGCGTCCGGTAGCCAGACTGAGTGGAATTTCGCTTGACAGTTCCTTCCTTTATTTTTTATAGTCACTTTGTAGCTAAATTATAGCTTTTGCAGATGGGGCCGGATCCGTCTCCGGCCTGCCGGACGAACGGCAGCGGCGCAAGTTTCTTTCCGGGAGCATTGCCATGATAATCACCGAAATTTTGGCCAGAAACGCCAGGATGTACGGGGATGAACCGGCCCTTGTCGAAAGGGATCCCGCCAACGGGCGGCGAAGGGTCCTCACATGGAAGGAATTCGACGACATGGCAGACCGGGTCGCCGCCGGTCTGGACGGCAGGGGGATCCGGAAAGGGGACAAGGTCATCCATCTCATGATGAACTGCCTGGAATGGCTTCCCGTCTATTTCGGCATCCTGCGGACGGGCGCATGGGCCGTGCCCCTCAATTTCCGTTTCACGGCCGAGGATATCGCCTACTGCGCGGACATCGCCGGGGCCGGCGCCATGTTTTTCGGCGAGGAGTTCGTGGAACGGATAAGCGCGATCCGGGGGGCCCTCTCCGGCGTCAATAACTGCATATTCGTCGGCCCGGAGGAGGCGAAACCGTCTTACGCCGAATCCTTCGGTGACTTTCTGGCATCCGGACCGGCGGACCCGCCCGGGATCCTCCTGGGTCTCCTGGACGAGGCGGCCCTTTATTTCACATCGGGCACCACCGGGACCCCCAAGCCGATCCTCCTGACCCACCGGAACCTGGAGGCGGCCTGTATCGTGGAAAACCGCCACCATAACCAGACCCACGAGGACAATTTTCTCTGCATCCCCCCCCTCTACCACACCGGCGCCAAGATGCACTGGTTCGGAAATTTCATCGTGGGCGCGCCGGCCGTGATCCTCAAAGGCGTGAAGCCCCAGTGGATCCTGGAGGCCGTGTCCGAGGAGAAGGCCACCATTGTCTGGCTGCTGGTGCCGTGGGCCCAGGACATCCTCATCGCCATCGAAAAAGGTGATCTGACCCTGTCCGATTACCGGCTGGACCAGTGGCGCCTGATGCATATCGGCGCACAGCCGGTCCCTCCCAGCCTCATCAAGAACTGGAAAAAGGTCTTTCCGCACCACGATTACGACACCAACTACGGGCTGAGCGAATCCACGGGCCCGGGCTGCGTGCACCTGGGCATCGGCAATCTTCACAAGGTGGGGGCCATCGGCGTCCCCGGCTTCGACTGGGAGTGCCGGATCGTGGACCCCGATCTCCGGGACGTGCCCCGGGGCGATCCCGGAGAACTGATGGTCAAGGGACCCGGTGTCATGAAGGCGTATTATAAAAATCCCGGGGCGACCCGGGAGACCCTCGTGGACGGCTGGCTGCTGACCGGGGACATGGCGCGTTTCGACAAGGACGGGTTCATCTGGCTGGTGGACCGGAAGAAGGACGTCATCATCTCCGGCGGGGAGAATATTTTTCCCGTGGAAGTAGAGGACTTCCTCATGGAAAATCCGAAGATTAAGGACGCCGCCGTCATCGGGCTTCCCGACGAGCGGCTGGGGGAAATCGTCGCCGCCATCGTCAGTCTGAAACCCGGCGAAGAGATGTCCGAAGAGGCGTTCTTCCGGTTCTGCGAGGGACTTCCCCGTTATAAACGCCCCCGGAAGGTCTTTTTCGACGAGGTCCCCCGGAATCCCACCGGAAAGATAGAGAAACCAAAGCTCAGGAAAAAGTATGCGGGCGCGGCGGAGAGTTTCAGGATCTGAATCCGCCGCCCCAACCCCCGAACCCGAACCAACCGGAGGAAACCATGCACAAGCTATTGACGGATGCCCCAGGAACAAAAATGCTCCTGCTGGGAAACGAGGCCATTGCCCGGGGCGCGCTGGAGGCGGGGCTCTCTTTCGCCACCTGTTATCCCGGAACCCCTTCATCGGAGATTCCCCAGAACTTTTTTCAGATCAGCCAGGAATCGGATCTCTACTTCGAGTACTCCACCAATGAAAAAGTGGCCCTGGAGGTGGCGGCGGCGGCGGCGGTCTCGGGTCTCCGGACCATGGTCACCATGAAGCACGTGGGTCTCAACGTGGCGGCGGATCCGCTCATGACCCTCGCTTACATCGGGGTCAAGGCCGGCATGGTCATCGTCAATGCGGACGATCCCTACCTCTTCTCCAGCCAGAACGAACAGGACAACCGCTTCTACGCCCGCCTGTCGGGTCTCCCCATGCTGGAGCCCACCAATACCCAGGAAATGAAAGACATGACCGCCGCGGCCTTCGCCCTGTCCGAGGACTTCGGCCTTCCCGTGATTCTCCGCACCACCACCCGCCTGGCCCACGTGAGGGGGCCCGTGGAACTGGGAGAGCTGGCGCCCGTCAGGACTTCCGCCACATTTGAAAAAAATCCCTTCCACTTCGTCTGCGTGCCGGCGGTCTCCCGGAAACTTCACCGCGAGCTCCTGGAAAAAGAAGACCGGACCATGGCCCGGTCCGAAACGGGCGGCTTCAACCGGATCATCGGTGACGGTAAATGGGGGATCGTGGCCAACGGCGTCAGCTTCAACTACGTCATGGATGCGGTCTCGGATCTCGGCGTCCGGGACCGGGTGAGCGTCCTCAAGCTGGGGCTCTCCTGGCCCCTCCCCGTGGACCTCTGCACCCGGTTCATGAATTCCGTGGAAAAGGTCCTGGTGGTGGAGGAACTGGAACCGGTCAACGAAACCGCCCTCAAGGCCATGGCCCAGGAAAACGGGCTGACCCTCCCCATCAAGGGAAAGGGCGTGGGGAAACTTTCCCGCCTCTACGAATATGACCCGGGCATGGTCCGGGACGCCATTGCGGAGTATTTCGGCATCGAATATGCGGTGCCGGAGCCCGTGGACATGTCGGGCACGCCCGAGCTCCCGGGAAGGCCGCCCAACCTCTGCGCCGGATGCCCCCACCGGGCCACCTACTTCGCCGTCAAGCAGGTCTACGGCACCGAGGCCATTTGCGCCAATGACATCGGGTGTTACACCCTCGGGGTCCTTCCGCCCCTTTCCATGGCCGATTTTGTAATCTGCATGGGCGCATCCGTGAGTTCCGGTTGCGGTTTTTCAAGGGCCACCAACCAGAAGGTGGTCTCCTTTATCGGCGATTCCACCTTTTTTCATTCAGGGATCACCGGACTGGTGAACGCGGTCCACAACAACCACAAGTTCACCCTGGTGATACTGGACAACGGCACCACGGCCATGACCGGCCACCAGCCCCATCCGGGCGTGGATACGGATCCCATGCGCGTGGACCTGACCCGGATCTCCATTGAAGACCTGGTCCGGGGTCTCGGGGTAAAGGACGTGCACGTGGTCCGGCCCTACAAACTGAAAAAAACCATGGAAGCGGTCCGGGCCACCATGGAATATGACGGCATCTCCGTCATCATCTCCCAGGAACTCTGTCCGCTCTTTGCAAAGGCCACGGGTCAGTTCCGGAAGTCAAAGCCCTTTTACGTCAACCCCGACAAGTGCAGGGACCACCGCGACTGCATCAACCTGCTGGCCTGTCCCGCCATGTACCTGGAAGACGAGAAGGTGAAAATCGACAGGAATCTCTGCATCGGGTGTTCCGTGTGCGCGCAGGTCTGCCCGGAAAACGCCATCCTGCCGCTCAAGGAATGATCACTGCCGGGGGACGGCGCACCGGTGGAAAACGACAAGGAAAAACGGAGGGTTTTATGGAAACCAAACGTGTGATATTTATCGGGGTGGGCGGCCAGGGAAATCTTCTGGCCTCGCGTCTTCTGGGTGAAGCGGCCCTCTCCATGGACATCCCCACCGTGGTGAGCGAGATCCACGGCATGGCGCAGCGCGGCGGCATCGTGGAATCGGCCGTCATCCTTGGCGGGGCCACCAGCCCCATCGTGTCCAACGGCGAGGCCGATGTCCTGGTGGGCTTTGAACCGCTGGAGACCCTGCGAAACCTGGGGAGGTGCAACGCCGACACCATCGTCATCACCAACACCCGCCCCCTGCCCCCTTTCACGGTGGCCGTGGGCCAGGGGACCTACCCGCCGGTGGAGGAGAGCCTGGGACTGATCCGCGAACGGGTGAAAACCGTGATTACCCTTGACGGAAACGCCATTGCGGAAGAGGTGGGAAATCCGCTGGCCCTCAACATGGTCATGCTGGGCGCGCTGATCGGATCGGGCGCCGTCCCCATCAGCGCGGAAACCATGAAAACAGTCCTTTCCACCTCCACCAAGAAGGCGTTCCTGGAATCAAACCTCCGGGCCTTTGACCGGGGAATGGAAAACGCCAATTGAGGCCCCGGCGGCCCGGGACATTCCGGGAGGGTCACTGGCGATGACGCCACCCGCAAGAACGGTTGCCCTTGTCTCCACGCCGTGGCCCCTGTTCAACCGCCCCTCCATTCAACTGGGCGCGCTCAAGGCCTATGTAAGGCGCCATCTTCCGGGTGTAGCGGTGAGGGCCCATCACCTCTACCTCCCCATCGCCGCCCGGCTCGGATACGCGCTTTACGGCCGGATATCGGAACACGCATGGCTGTCGGAGGCCCCCTACGCGGCCCTTTTGTACCCGGAGCAGAGGGAAACCGTCTCGCGTTTCTGGAAAAGACGCGCCCCCGACCTTCCGGGACTGCGGCGCGACGGTTTCGAAGAGTTCTGCCGGGCCCTTGAACGGCACTCCGCCCGGATACTGGATGCCGAAGACTGGGACCGGTATTTCCTGGCGGGGTTCTCCGTCTGCTTCGGCCAGCTCACCAGCACCCTGTATTTTATCCGCGAGATCAAAAAACGGGCCCCCGCGATCCGTATCGTGGCGGGCGGATCCGCCTGCGCCGGGGACCTGGGGCGCAGTCTTTCCGCAACCTTCCCGGAGATCGATTATGTGATCGGCGGCGAGGGAGAAAGGCCCCTCCTGGAGCTGATAAGGGGACTGACGGACGGACGTCCGCCGGCACGGCGGGAGGAGGCGATCCTGGAAGGAGACTCCCAGATCCCCCGGCTCGACGATCTTCCCGTACCCGATTATGACGACTACTTCGCTTCCCTCGACGCCCTGGAACCCCACTTGCGGTTCATGCCCAAGCTTCCCATGGAAATCTCGCGGGGGTGCTGGTGGCGGAAAGGCGCCGGAGAGGGCGGGCCCTCCGGCTGTTCCTTCTGCAACCTGAACCTCCAGTGGCGCGGTTACCGGTCCAAGTCCACCGGCCGCGCCCTGCGGGAACTGGCGTCCCTGGTGCGCCGCTACCAGGTCCTGTCCGTCTCCTTCATGGACAACCTGCTGCCCGCCCGGGGGCTGGAGACCCTCTTCGACCGCATCCGGAAGATGGAAGCGGAACTCCACCTCTTCTGCGAGATCCGGGCCACCACTCCGTTCGCCGTGCTGGCGGCCATGGGCGCGGCCGGCGTGCGGGAGGTCCAGGCGGGCATCGAATCCCTCAGCACCCGCCTCCTGGGAAAGCTCAACAAGGGGACCACCGCCATGGACAACCTGGAGATGATGAAGACCTGCGAGGCGCGGGGCATGCCGGACCTCACGGCCAACCTCATCCTGAATTTCCCGTCCAGTGACGCCGAGGACGTGGCCGAAACCCTGAAAAACCTGATGTTCGCCCTTCCTTTCAAACCCCTCAAGGGGATTCCCTTCTGGCTGGGATACGGAAGCCGGGTCTGGCGTCTCCCGGCGGCCTACGGCATCCGGCGGGTCCGGAACCACCCCTTTTACGCCCACCTGTTCCCGCCCCGCGTGCTCAGGGACCTGAAACTCATGATGCAGGGATACCAGGGCGGCGTCCGGCGGCAGGAGCGCCTGTGGAAACCGGTCCGGGAAAAACTGGCGGAATGGCGCAGGACCTACGGGGAACGCCGCAACGGCCCGGAACGCGGACCCCTCCTCTCCTACCGGGACGGCGGAGATTTCATGATCATCCGCGAACGGATGGGACATGGCCTTGACATGACCCACCGTCTGAAAGGGACATCCCGGAAGATCTATCTCTTCTGCGGACGCCGACGATCCATGGACCGCATCGCGGCCCGGTTTCCCGGTTTCGGGGAGGAGAAGATCCGGCCCTTCCTGCGCATGATGGTGGACAAGCGGCTGATGTTTTCCGAAGGGGAAAACTACCTGAGCCTGGCGGTCCCGGCCCGGGGATGGCCCGGCGGGGGTCCCGGCGTTATTCCTTCTCGTACACCGCCAGGATTCCTTCCAGAGGGCTGATATCCAAAAGACGGAGGCCCGCATAACGGGGGAGAATCTTCCCCAGCCCGTATACCATGAGGCGGGCCCCTTTTCGCGCCTTTTCGGCCACAAGGGCCGCGAATTCCTCGTGCATCACCAGGTAGGTATAGAAAAGATCGAACGACTCGAAGGGGAACCCGGTTTCTTGTTCCAGCATCTGATGAACCCGTTCCTCCGTGGCATCGCCGTGAAAGAGGAAGATGTTCTCGGGGGGCAACGGCAGGCCTTCCCGCGCGAGGGCCCGGTCCAGTTCGGATCTCAGGGGGGCGTATTCCTCCAGGGTCCACTCATCCAGTTCAATCCCCGCGGAACAGCGGGAAAGGTAGCTGAAAAAGACATTCAGCCGCCCGTCCGCGCACCCCAGATCCAGGAACAGGGTCCGGCCGGGCCGCACGACGCCGGCATCCACAAGCGGTTCCAAACAGGCCGCCAGGACACCGAGGTCCGTGGATCTTCGAAACCCCAGGGGACCCGAGTCCCCCACCTTCCGCCGGTCGTAAAACGCAGCCACCCTCCGGAGGGCTTGTCTTTTCCGGGTGTTCATGGAAACTCCCTGTCCGGTGAGGGAAAAATCCGGCCTGAACCCTGCAAGCGTGCGTTTTCCAAAAATATAAGGCGCGGGTGCGCGCACATAGCCGGATACCCTGAGCTTTTTCCAACGAAGTCGGCGCTTGCGGACAGGTAAACTGTTTTCAAAAAATTACGAAGATACACCTTTATGTGTCAATTGGTCGACACCAGAGAAAACAGGACATACGGCTCAACCGGAAAATCCCAATCGCAAGGCGCCATGTTCATCTGCTTCATCCCCGGAAAAATATCACTCTTCAGGCTTCGGAAGGAACGTCTCCGGGTCCAGCCACACGCCGGCGTCCGGCGCCACCGCGGCATCGTGGTCCTTCAGGAGCTTCAGAAGGATGCCCGTCTCTTCGGGCTGCAGTTGCAGGATGAGGTCGAACAGGTCCTCCAGGCCCTGGCAGGGATGGGGAATGCCGCGTTCGTTCACGCCGGGCAGGTGGCGGTGGGACCGGGCCGAGAACCAGATCTCCATTTCAAACTCCCCGGCCAGGTCCCTGAACCCTTCGAACAGCGCCCTTCCCGCCGTCTCGAAATCAAGCCCGTCCACGATAAGGGCGGCCGGCCTGAAATCGATGTTTTCCACCAGGTTGCGGATGTTCTCCCGGAGGCGATCGACCCGGAAACTCTGGTTCAGGTAGGCCAGGATCATCCGGTTCTGCTCCACGCGTTTCCGGAATTCGTCAAAGGGGCCCAGGACCCGGGCCAGTTCCGAAATCATGACCTCGTAATAGGACATCACCTTCTCCGGTGTTTCCTCCAGGGAGACATGGACCAGCTTCTGGCCGCCGAACAGCTTGTCCAGCGCCACGTGGATAAGGCAGGCGGTCTTTCCAAGGCCGGCGCGGGCCACCAGGACCCCCAGATGACCCGGCCCCAACCCCCTGCGGGAGGATTTCTCCAGGATCTTCAACAGGCTGATCGAATGATAGTTATGCATGTTTTGCTACCCCCTTTTCCGTCTCCCTGGCACGTTTCCTGAGTTCCTCGGCCACCGAATCCGGAACCCGCGCGTACCTTGAAAATTCCATGGTGAACTCCGCCTTTCCCTGGGTGAGGGACCTGAGCGTCGTGGCGTAACCGAACATCTCCGCAAGGGGAACCTCGGCTTCGATGCTGGTGAACACGCCGTCCTCCGTGGCGCTGGTAATCAGGCCGCGCCGCTGGTTGATGGACCCCATCACGTTTCCCTGGTACTCGGAGGGACCCTCTACGGAGAGTTTCATGATGGGCTCAAGGATCACCGGCCCGGCCTTCAGGTAGGCCTGTCTGAAGGCGCCGACGGCCGCCTGGCTGAAGGCCATTTCAGAGGAGTCCACGCTGTGGGCCTTCCCGTCGTTGACCGTGATCTTTATCCCCGCCACGGGATACCCCAGCATCAGTCCTTTTTTGAGACAGCCCATGAACCCCTTTTCCACGGCGGGCAGGTATTCCGTCGGGATGGCGCCGCCTTTCACCTGGTTGACGAACTGGAAGGTCCCGTCCTCGGAGGGCTCCATGAATCCGGCCACCCGTCCGAACTGACCGGCGCCCCCCGTCTGCTTCTTGTGGGTGTAATCGAAATCCACTTTCCGGGTGATCGCCTCCCGGTACGCCACCTGCGGGATCCCGGTGACCACCCTGGCATTGAATTCCCGCTTCATTCGCTCCACGTACACATCCAGGTGGAGTTCTCCCATCCCGGAGATGATGGTCTCGCCCGACTCCTCGTCCACGTACGACCGGAAGGTGGGGTCCTCCTTGATGAAACGGCCCAGGGCCTTGCTCATGTTGTTCTGCGCCTGGTGGTCCTCCGGCGTCACGGTCAGCGATATGACCGGTTCCGGGACGAACATGGAAGACATGGTGTAAAAAAGCCGCCCGTCCGTGAAGGTGTCCCCCGAATAGCAGTCAATGCCGAAAAGGGCCACGATATCTCCCGCAAAGGCCCGTCCGATCTCTTCCATTTCGCTGGCGTGCATCCGCACCAGGCGGCCCACCTTTATCTTTTTCCGCGTCCGGGTGATGACCAGATCATCCCCTTTCCCGATGGATCCCTGGTAGATCCTCACGTAGGTCAGCTGACCGTAAGGCGTGACCTCCAGTTTAAAGGCCAGGGCCACCACCGGCGCGTCCGGGTCGGCCTCGAGACGAACCTCCCGCTCGTCCGCGTTCAGGTCAAGGGCCACATTTTCCACCTCATCGGGAGAGGGGAGATACCGGTTGACCGCGTCCAGCACGCACTGGACCCCGATGTTCTTGTAGGCGGAACCCAGGAACACGGGTGTCAGCTTCCGCGAAAGGGTCCCGGAACGGACCGCCCGGTGGATCAATTCCGCCGTCACGCGATCCTCGAAGACCGCTTCCATCAGTTCGTCCGAAAACATGGACGCCGCGTCCAGAAGCGCCTCCCTCCGGGTCACGGCCTCTTCCGCGAGGTCTCCGGGGATCTCCGCCGTGCGGACCTCGTCCCCGTTGGGCCCCTCGAAATAGAGGGCCTTCATGGTCACAAGATCCACCACCCCGGCGAGGTCGCCTTCCAGACCGATGGGGATCTGCATCAGCACGGCATTGTGGTTCAGCTTGTCGTGAAGCTGCCCGCAGACCCTGTAGGGATCGGCCCCGGAACGGTCGCACTTGTTGATAAAGGCGATGCGGGGGACCCGGTAGCGGTTCATCTGCCGGTCCACGGTCAGGGACTGGGACTGGACCCCGCCCACCGCGCACAGGATCAGGATGGCGCCGTCCAGGACCCTGAGCGCCCGCTCGACCTCTATGGTGAAATCCACGTGTCCCGGCGTGTCGATGATGTTGATCCGGTGCCCCTTCCATTCACAGTAGGTAGCGGCGGACGAGATGGTGATGCCCCGTTCCTTTTCAAGCTCCATGGAGTCCATGGTGGCCCCCACGCCGTCCTTTCCCTTGACTTCATGAATGGCGAAGATTCGGCGGGTGTAGTAGAGGATCCGCTCGGTCAGGGTGGTCTTTCCCGAATCGATATGGGCGCTGATCCCGATGTTCCTCAGATGCGTGATGTCTTTTTCCATTTCCATACGAATTCCCCGTTCCGGAAGGAGCGTTCCATGCCCGTTTCCCCTTCCCGACTAAAGTCAACTACTATCGCCTCAAGGCGATAGTAGTTGACTTGACCATAACACGTCCCCTTCTGTCAAATCGGGATCCCCGCATGGCACCGGCCTTTCAGCGGTGTCAAACGGCAGGATTCCCGGGACCGCCCGTGAATTGCGCGGCCGGTGGAAGCCGGGCAGCGCCGCCGGCCGTCTTGACAGGCGTCTCTTCGGAACCTATCTTTATCCACATGCGGATAATATCTTCATTTTTCATGAAAACCGGCCGGACCGGGCCCATCCTCCTGTGCCTCGGTCTGCTGATCTCATGCGCCAGGGAAAACGCCCTGGACCGGATCCGGGAAAAGGGCAGCATCTCGGTCCTCACGCGGAACAACGCCCACTGCTACTATACCTACCGGGACGCGCCCATGGGCTTTGAATACGACCTGGCCCGGGCCTTCAGCCGGTACGCGGGGGTGAAACTCAAGGTGGTCACGCCCCCGTGGGAGGGACTCATGTCCGCCCTGGACCAGGGAAAGGGGGATTTCATCGCCGCCAGCATGAGCATTACCCCGTCCCGCGCGAAACGGGTGGCGTTTTCCCGTCCGTACATGACGGTCCGCCAGATGGTCATTATCCACAAAAGCCATCCCCCCCTGAAAAGGATCCGGGATCTCGCGGGAGAGACCATCCACGTCCGGAAGGGGACCACCTATGCGGAGCGGCTGGCCCAGCTGAAACGCAGGGGGCTGGATATTCGCATCCGCCTTTACGACGATATCCCCACAGAGGAGCTGATTGAGATGGTCGCCAGAAAGGAGATCGAGATGACCATCGCCGACAGCAATATCGCCCTTCTCAACCGCCGCTATTTTCCCGACGTCCGGGTCTCCATCGCCATTGAAAAGCCCCAGTCCCTGGCCTGGGCAGTGAAAAAAGGAGAAACCGCCCTGCTGACGGAGATCAACCGGTTTTTTGAAAAAATCAAGGAAGACGGAACCTTCGACAGGATCTACCGAAAATACTATGCCGCCGTGGAGGTCTTCGATTACCTGGATCTCAAGAAATACCACCGGCGGCTGGAGACCCGCCTCCCCAGGTATGAAAAGATCATCCGGCGGGCGGCCGGAAAGTACGGGTTCGACTGGCGGCTGATCGCCGCCGTGATATACCAGGAGTCCCACTTCGATCCCGAAGCCAGGAGCTTTACGGGGGTGGAGGGACTGATGCAGCTGACCCGGGATACGGCCCGCGACATGGAGATCGAGGACCGGACAGACCCGGAGCAGAGCATCATGGCCGGGGTGAAATACCTCCGGCGGCTCTATGACAAGTACACGGAGGCATCCGATCCCGACCGCCTCTACATCACGCTCGCCAGCTACAACGTGGGGAGGAGCCACGTCCTGGACGCCCAGGAACTCGCCCGGAAGATGGGCCTGAACCCCAACAGCTGGTCCGCCCTGGAACGGACCCTCCCCCTGCTGCGCGAGTCCCGCTACTACCGGAAGACCCGTCACGGATACTGCCGCGGCACGGAGCCCGTGCGTTACGTGAACCGCATCCTGACCTATTACGACATCCTCAAGCGCGAGGCCGTCGACCGGGAAACCGGCGCCCGGCCTACATCTTCTTGAGGAGCTGGATGGCCGCGGTGAGAAGCGGGTCCCACGCCGGGCTGAAGGGCGGGGCGTAGGCCAGGTCGCACTGGCTGAAGGCCTCCACGGTCATTCCCTGGTGGAGCGCCACGGCCGGGGCCTTGATCCGGTGAACCGCCCCCTCCCGTCCCACGATCTGGCTCCCCAGCAGCCGCCCGGAGGACCGGTCCCCCACCATCTGGACGTAAAGCTTCGTGTTTCCCGGGTAGGAATGGGCGCGGGACCGCGTGGTCACCCGCACCTCCACCGGATCGAATCCCGCCTTTTCCGCCTCGGCCACGCTCAGGCCGGTCCGGGCCACTTCCAGGTCGAATACCTTGAAAACGGCGGACCCGGCAATGCCCTGGAGTTCCACCCGCTTCCCGGTCACGTTATCGGCCACGGCCCATCCGCCCCGGTTGGCCCTGAGGGCCAGGGGGATCCAGACCCGTTTCCCCGTCACCACGTGGAAGGCGTCGGCGCAGTCCCCGGCGGCGTAAATATCATCATCGCTGGTCCGGAGGGTCCTGTCCACGGCAACGGCGTCCGACGGTCCCAGGTCGAGGCCCGCCTCCTTTGCAATGCCGCTGTTGGGCCGCACACCCACCGCCGCCAGGACCATCTCCCCTTCCAGGGTCAGGTCCGTGCAGACCACCCGGAGGGCATCTCCCGCCGCCTCGATCGCCTTTATTTCATGCCCGGCATGCATCTCCACACCGTTTTTCTCCACCGTTTCCCTGACCACGGCGGCCAGGTCCGGGTTCATCCACGGGAGAAAGACCGGCCGGGGCTTGACCATTTTCACGGCCACGTCCCGTTTCCGCAGGGCCTCGCACATCTCGAGTGCGATGTATCCCATCCCGATGATCACTGCCCGCCGCACGTTCCGCGCGGCCATGAACGCCTTGATCCGCCGCCCCTGCTCCAGGCTCTTGAGTGCCATGACGCCGGGAAGATCCGTCCCCGGGATCGGGGGAATGACCGCGGACGCGCCCGTGGCGATCAAGAGCCTGTCATAGGGAAGCGTGAATTCCCTTTCCTCCGGGTCCCGCCCGGTCACCGTTTTGGCCGCCGGATCGATCCGGTCCACCCGGTGTCCGGTCCTCAGGTCAATGCCCTGCTTTTCCCGGAACACATGCGCATGGCGCACCACCAGGTCCTCCATCTCCCGGTCCGGGTCCGCGATATTGTACGGCATGTTGCAGGCGCTGTAGGATACGTCCCGGGACTGTTCCAGGACCGTCACCTCCATGTCGGGGGCGTTTCGTTTGGCGCGGCTCGCCGCGCTCATGCCCGCCGCGTCTCCACCGATGATAACGAATTTCATGTCGTTTCCTCCTTTTCCGGCGCCGCCGGGATCACCGGATGATCATCCCGGGGACCCGGGCGCGTTTTCTTCGCCGCCTGATACCGAATTTAGGCCGTTCGGCACGAAAAAGGCAACACTTTTTCTTGATCCCGGGCCCCTTTCCGGTTATCTCTTGCCCTGAACCCGGACCGCCGGGGACACCGCCGGAAAGAGGGGCGGTCTCCGCCTGCCGGGACAACCCGTGCGAATTTACAACAAGGAGGTTGGATCCATGCAGTGTCACGAGGTGGATTACGATGTGCTGGGCGACGACATGCAGGTCGTCGAGGTGGAACTGGATCCCGGGGAGACGGTCATCGCCGAGGCCGGGGCCATGAATTACATGGAGGACGGAATTACCTTCGAGGCCCGCATGGGCGACGGATCGCGGGCCGGGGAGGGGATCCTGGGAAAACTTCTCAGTGCGGGAAAACGGGTCCTCACCGGTGAGTCGATCTTTCTCACCCACTTCACCAACCGCGGGAAAGGGAAAAAACGCGTGGCCTTCGCGGCCCCCTATCCCGGAAAGATCATACCGGTGAACCTGAACGAGATCGGGGGCGAACTCTTCTGCCAGAAGGACGCCTTCCTGGCGGCGGCCCTGGGGACCGAGGTGGGCATCGCCTTTACCCGGCGGTTCGGAACCGGCATCTTCGGTGGAGAGGGGTTCATCCTCCAGCGCCTTCGCGGCGACGGGATGGTCTTCATCCACGCGGGCGGCACGGTGATCCCCAAGAAGCTGGAGAACGAGGTCCTCCGCGTGGACACGGGATGCCTCGTGGCCTTCACCCCGGGAATCGATTACGATATCGAGCAGGCGGGGAGCCTGAAATCCATGTTTTTCGGGGGCGAGGGGATGTTCCTGGCCACGCTCAGGGGGACGGGGCTGATCATGCTGCAGAGCCTCCCCTTTTCCCGCATGGCGGACCGGATCCTCGCGCATGCGCCATCGGCCGGCGGCACGCGCAAGGGGGAGGGATCCATCCTGGGCGGGCTGGGGAATCTCCTGGACGGGGACTGACGGGTCTCATGCCTCCGGGTCGAGTTGCAGGCCCAGCTCCCGGAGCTGGGCCGCATCCACCCGGGAGGGCGCATCGGTCATGAGACAGGCCGCGCTGGTGGTCTTGGGGAATGCGATGACTTCCCGGATGGAACCGACGCCCGTCATCATGGCCGCCAGCCGGTCGAACCCCAGCGCCATGCCGCCGTGCGGCGGGGCCCCGTATCGCAACGCCTCCAGCAGGAACCCGAACTTCGCCCGGGCCGCCTCCGGGGATATCCCGAGGATCGAAAGCATCTTTTCCTGGATGTCCGGGTTGTGGATCCTCACGCTTCCCCCGCCGATCTCGGTTCCGTTCAGGACCAGGTCGTAGGCCCGGGCGCGGACCTGCTCGGGATGCGTGTCCAGGAGGGAGAGGTCTTCCTCCACCGGGGCGGTGAAGGGGTGATGGACCGCCTGGAGCCGCTTTTCCGTCTCGTCGTATTCCAGCAGCGGGAACCGGGTAATCCACAAAAAGGCATACTCCCCTGTCGGAATGAGATCAAGCCGCCGCGCCACCGCCAGCCGGAGCGCCCCCAGGGCCGCGTTGGCCACGGCGCGCCGGTCGGCCACCATGATGACCAGGTCCCCGGGCCCCGCCCCCAGTCTCCGGTTCAGCGCCGCCTTGTCTTCGTCACTGAAAAACTTGCTCAGCGAGGACTGCCATCCCTTCTCCGTAACCTTGATCCAGGCAAGGCCCTTCGCGCCCGCCGCCACGGCCACCGGCGAGAGTTCGTCCAGGCCCTTTCGGGAAAACCGGTCCGCTCCGGCCCTGACCGTGATCGCCTTGACCACGCCCCCGCCTTCGATGACACCCCTGAAGACCCTGAAATCCGACCGGCCGGCGATGTCGGTCATGTCCTGCAGTTCCATTTCAAAACGCATGTCCGGACGGTCGGTCCCGAAACGGTCCATGGCCTCCCCGTATTCCAGCCGCAGCATGGGGCCGGGAACCGTCACGTCCAGCACATCCTCAAAGAGGCGGATCATCATCTCTTCAAAGACCCCCATGACCCCTTCTTCATCCACGAACGCCATCTCCAGGTCCACCTGGGTGAACTCGGGCTGCCGGTCGGCCCGAAGGTCCTCGTCGCGGAAGCACCGGACGAGCTGGTAATACCGTTCAAACCCGGCGATCATGAGAAGCTGCTTGAAAAGCTGCGGCGACTGGGGGAGGGCGTAAAAAAGGCCCCGGTTGACCCGGCTGGGAACCAGGTAGTCCCTCGCCCCCTCCGGCGTGCTTTTGGTCAGAAACGGGGTCTCCACGTCGATGAATCCCTTTCGGTTCAAAAAGGACCGGATAAAGGCGGCAATCCGGTGACGGGTGTGGAACACGCGGTAGACCTGGGGCCTCCTGAGTTCCAGGTAACGGTATTTGAGCCGCAGGGTCTCGGAGGCGTCCACGGCGCCGTCCACCTGGAACGGCGGGGTCTCCGTCCGGTTCAGTATCTTGAGTCCCGTCACCCGCAGCTCGATGGAACCGGTGGGCATGGCGGGATTTTCCCGGCCCTCCAGGCGCGGGGAGACCGTCCCCTTTACCGCCACCACCCATTCGTTCCGAAGGACACGGGCCCGGCGGTGGCTCTCCGGGTCCGCCTGGGGATCGAAGACCACCTGCGTTATCCCGCCCCGGTCCCTGAGATCGACAAAGATCAGGTTCCCCAGGTCGCGCCGGCTGTTGACCCATCCCATGAGGACCGCCTCCCGGCCCGCGTCTCCGGACCGAAGGGCCCCGCAGTCATGGGTCCGCCGCCAGTCTCCCAGCGTATCGATGGTGATGTCCGTCTGTTCGGTCATCGGCTTAAAACGCCCCCTTGAAATGATTCACGATATCCGAAAGCGGGACCGTCTCCTGGTCCCCGGTCCCCATGTCCCGCAACACGGCCTTTCCGGAGGCCAGTTCGTCGTCCCCGACGATCAGGACCTTCCGGGCGCCGAGGCGATCCGCCCGCTTCATCCGGGATTTCAGCCCGCCGGTCCCGTAACCCATCTCCACCCAGAGGCCCAGGGCCCTCAGGTCCATGACCCAGCCGAAAGCGGCATCCCGGGCCGCCGGTCCGATGGCCGCGACGAACAGGTCCGGCCGGGGCGTTGCCCGGGCCCCCTTCTCCTCCAGGAGGGCGATCACCCGCTCCACCCCCACGGCGAACCCGATGGCCGGGTGGTCGGGGCCGCCCAGGAGCTTGACCAGGCCGTCATACCGCCCCCCGCCGGCAACGGCGTTCTGGGCCCCCAGTCGGTCCGTCTGGACCTCGAAAGTGGTCCGGTTGTAGTAGTCCAGGCCCCGTACCAGGCGGGGATTCAGGACGAACGGGACGCCCGCCCTTTCCAGGCAGGCCGAAACGGCCGCAAAGTGATCCCGGCACTCCCCGCAGAGGGACCCGGTAATGGCGGGCGCCTCCGCCATCACCTCCCCGCAGCCCGGCACCTTGCAGTCAAAGACCCGCAGGGGATTGGTTTCGGACCTGCGGCGGCAGTCCCCGCAGAGGGCGTCGCTTCGCTCCGCCAGGTATGCCGTCAGTTTTTCCCTGAATCCCGGCCGGCACCCGGGGCATCCCAGGGAATTGAGATTCAGGACAAGCCCTTCCAGTCCCAGGCGCTCGAACAACCGCATGGCCATGATAATGGTCTCCGCGTCGCTTTCGGGGCCCGGGTCGCCGAAAAATTCGGCGTCCAGCTGATGGAACTGGCGGAACCGTCCCTTCTGGGGCCGCTCGTGACGGAACATGGGACCGATGCAGTAGAGCTTCTGCAGGGGATTCTTCCGGTAAAGCCCTTCCTGGATATAGGCCCTGACCACGGAGGCCGTGGCCTCCGGCCGGAGGGTCATGCCCCTCCCCCTGCTGTCCGTCAGGGTATACATCTCCTTTGAAACGATGTCCGTCTCCTGGCCGATGCTCCGGCTGAAGAGTTCCGTCCATTCCAGGATCGGCGTCCGGATCTCCCGGTACCCGAAGGCGTGAAAGACCTTCCGGGCCTCCGACTCCAGGAACTGCCAGTTTCCCACCTCGTGGGGAAGGATGTCCTTAAACCCTTTGATGGTCCTGAATTCCAAAAAAGCCGTCTCCTTTTCGCGTAACGTCGTCCGTTGTCCGGGGAGGGTTTCCGAACCGCGCTGCCCGTAACGGCACGAGCCCTTCTATCAGAGCGGGGCGGCCTTCGTCAACGGATTTGGCGGGGAACCGCCCGCGCACCGCAAACCCGGGATACCGTCCTGCCCGGGGGCCTTTCCCGAAAATCAGCGGGCCCCGGACGGCGAATATCCGCCTTCATCCAGGATTTCGGCCGTGGCCTCTTCCAGGCTCCGGGTCTCGTATCTCCTCTCCGGGTCATCCTCCTTGCGCGGGACCGTCACCGATTTCCCGCAATACGGACAGGTCACGACCGCGCCGTGCTCCGTAAAAACGGAAAAAGTCCGGCCGCATCCGCATACGGCATCGAATCTGAACATGGGGTTCCTCCTGAAATTCGCAAGTATCGGGCTTTGAGCGCCCGCGCCGGCCTGTCCGCCGCCGTCACAGCCGACGGCCTGGCCCTGTTCATGAAAGGACCGGGGTCACTATAGGGCAAAGGGGGAAGCAGGTCAATCGATCCGGGCCATGGTCCGGGGGAGCGGGCGAAAAAAACGGATGCAAGTTTTGAAAAGCCGCCGAAATCCTGCTATGGTGCGGCGAATTTCCGGGATTCCGGACCCGA
>CAZCVB010000010.1:0-15976 GCA_964501805.1 uncultured Desulfobacteraceae bacterium
TCGATATGCTGACCATCATTTTTGTTGGAAATTCGCAGACACGGATAATGGGGCGAAGGATGGTGACTCCCAGGGGATATTTGGAAAGATATGGAGACGGGAAATGACGGATTCCTACCAGCACGGGGGCAGGGGAGGGGAAGGGATACGCCCAAAAAGGCGTCTCATCAAGGTGATGGCCTGTGCCGGATTCACGTCTCCTGCCATCACCAGAACAGCATTCGGGGAGTGTATACCCCGTATCGTGAAATTTCCTGAGTATGGCGATAGGGGTCTTGTCAAAGGAAAGGCGCGTCCCAAGTGCATCATGGGCGTACGGGGTTCCAATGAGGTGTGTGTCAAAAGGGGGCTTCACTCTCCGGACAGGTCCCTTCTCGGCCGGGGCATGGCGAAGGGGGCGGTCCTCCTTCCGTCAGCCCTTTGAGCGGATGTGTTCCACCGCCTTACGGACCCGCTTGACGACCGCATCTTTCCCCAGGACCGACATGACCTCGAAAAGCCCCGGGCTTGCGGTCTCACCGGTCAGGGACACCCGCAGGGGCTGGGCGATCTGCTTGAGCCGGATCTGTCTTTCTTCCAGGAAGGCCGTGAAGATCCCCTCGAGGGTCCCCTGTGAGAAGTCATCCGCAGCTTCAAGACGCGCGAGAAGGGCCTCCATGAGCGGAAGGACCTCCGGGGTCAGGAACTTGCGGTCCGCCTTTTCATTATAGGTGATATCGGCCTGGAGATAGAAACGGGCCTTCTCCGCCATCTCCACCAGGGTCTTGCTCCTCGGTTTGAGGGTGGCAACGGGCCCTTTGAGGGACCCGGGGTCCAGGTCTTCAAACCCCAGCCGTTCCAGGAACGGCACGAGCCTTTCGGCCAGTTCGCCGTCCGGCGTCTCCCGGATATACCAGCCGTTCAGGTCCAGGAGCTTTTCCGCGTTGAACACGCCGGCCGATTTGCCGACGTGATCGAGACTGAAGTTCTGGATGAGTTCTTCCTTTGTGAATTTTTCCTGGTCCCCGTGGGACCATCCCAGCCGCGCCAGTGCGTTCAGAAGCGCGTGGGGAAGGTATCCCATGTCCCGGTATGCCAGGACGGACATGGCGCCGTGCCGTTTGCTCAGGCGGGCTTTATCCGGGCCCAGGATCATGGGGACATGGGCGTAGAAGGGGAGGGGTTCTTCCAGCGCCCGGTAGATCTGGATCTGGCGCGGGGTGTTGTTGACGTGGTCGTCTCCCCGGATCACGTGGGTGATCCCCAGGTTGATGTCGTCGGCCACCACGGCCAGGTGATACGTGGGGCTGCCGTCGGACCGTTTCAGGATGAGGTCGTCCAGTTCTTCATTATCGAAGCGGATGGGCCCCTTGACCAGGTCCTTGAACCGGGTGGAACCGGTTCGAGGGCTTTTGAGCCGGACCACGGCCCCGGGCGCCGGGCCGAGGCCCAGATCCCGGCATTTCCCGTCGTATTTCGGCTTGTCTCCCCTGGCCAGGGCCGCTTTACGTTTTTCCTCCAGTTCCTCTGCGGGACAATGGCAGTAATACGCCCGGTCCGTCGACAGGAGCCGTGCAATGGCCGCCTCGTAGATGGCGGATCGTTTCGACTGGAAATAAGGGCCTTCATCCCAGTCCAGCCCAAGCCATTCGAGGGATTCCACAATGGCGCGGGTGGCCTCCTTTGTTGACCGGACCCTGTCCGTATCTTCGATCCTGAGAATGAATTTTCCCCCCGCCCGCCGGGCGAAAAGCCAGTTGAAAAGCGCGGTCCTGGCGCCCCCGATATGGAGGTAACCGGTGGGGCTGGGCGGAAAACGGGTGACGACTTTCTGATGATTCATGAATGCATATCCACCTTCGCGCGCATGGAGCGCGCGGCACGATCAGCACGATCAGGGTGATGAATGTTTTCCCGCATGCCCGCGAAAACCGGATACCCGGCGGAATTCCGTAAAGAGGGCCGGAGGGCATTTACATGGCGCGGGTGATGATCCGGCGGAATCATGCCGTTTCCGGGAACCGGTGGCGACTTTAGCACAACATTGGAATGGAAACAAGGAGATCCGCCGGGAAAACCGGTGGTATTTCCGCGCGGCATGAATGGCGAGAGAGTGAATGCCCCGGGAGTTGCGGGAAGGGCGGTGAGGCCAAGGACGGCCTTGAACCCCCTCCCTATTGTGTGGTATAAACCCAGTTGTAATTGATGGGCCGTGCGTTCAGGGCCTCGAGCCTGGGATGAAGGAGTTCGTCCCGCAGCTTCAGCCAGTTATAGGCGGGCCTCAGCTTTCGAAGCCTTCCGTCCTCGGGCGGGATGGAGTACTTGGTGTAGGAGTATGACGCCTCTGATATCCCGATATGGAAGTGGTCCGCCGGGTAGAGGTAGCTGGAGACAAAGGCGTCCACCTCCATCTCCTCCTGACGGGCCAGGGCGTTGACCTGTTCCTTGGTCAGGCGGATCAGGAAAAACTTTGAAACGCCCCGTTCGGAATATTTGTACATGGCCCGGGATTCGGAACTCGAGACGAAGACGGTGGAAATGAAATCGAGTTTCCGCAGGAGCTGGGCGGCGATGAGCCCGGCGGTGCGCCTTCCGCCCACGCTGTGGTGACACCCGTAGTACTCGAAAAGCTTGTTCTGGAGGGTATTCCCCTCTTTATCTCCGTTTTCGTACAGATGGTTCTGAATGTATCGGAGCCATTTGGCCAGGTCCTCGGCCGCATCCGCAATGGGCCAGTCGATTTTCACATGGAAATGGGTCAGGGAATACCGGTGCTTCTTTTTGACCGTGGGATCCTGCTGAAGCAGGAGGGCGTAATCGACGTTTAACAGGTTTTCGAGGAGATCCAGGAACCCGGGGCTCTCGAAGTGTCTGAGATTTTGATGAAACCGTTTGTACAACGGGAAATTCGGCAGATATTCGAGGTTTTTTTTCACCACGCTGTTTTCCGGGAAAAACCGGATATAATTTTTCAACTCGCGGGTGATGACGCCCTCGGAAAAGATCACGATGAAGGTATTGAACAGCTCCGATTCCTTTTCCATCTTTTTGGACTTCGGTTTCAGTTCGCTCTTGTCAAGAAACCGGTAGCCTTCTCCCGCCTCCTGGTACTTATAGAAGGAGTCGATGAGGGAGACCTTCATCAATCGGCGTTCAAGTGCGTCCCGAAGGACCTCGTAAAGGGAACGTCGCAGCTTTTCATAGTAGGTCAGTCGTTCTCTGTATTTCCACATGGGCGGACAACCTGGTGTGTTTGAAAAGAGTTGTGAGGTGAACCGTCACGATGCAACGCGTCAACGCGTTCATCAAAATTCCGAGGAGATCCCGCTGCCGCTTAAAGATGCCGCCTGAGCGTTTTTGAAAGAAGAATATCCCCCGTTTTCTCCCGCGCGGGAATCCCCCATGCGGGCACTGTCGTCCACGGGTCCTCAGGAAAGGACGGATATCCTGTCCCGGTATTCCCGCTCAACTGAACCACAGCGTGGATGATGATAACAAAAAGGGACCTAAGTGTCAAGAAAAAAAGAAAAAATTCGACAATTCCCTGCGCCGGATGCAGCGGGTCCCCATGGGGTGGCCCGGCTCGCGAAGGGATGTCTGCGTGACCGGAGGAGACAGGGGATGGACGGTCAAAGACACCCCTTTCCGCCCTGTCGGCTGCAAGGCGTTTTTCCAGGGAATCGGGGCCGCGGAAGGAAGGCTTTTCCGGGATGAATTTTCTTGACAAAGTGAAAGCGTCCTATATACTTACGTCCTTATTTTATCTCAGAAATAATTAGTTTACATTGCTTTTTAATAAGATTTATTGTCCATGATCATCAATCTCAAGAATATTACACAGGTTCCACGGAGGTTTACCTTTGTGATGGAGCCGGATTGGTGGCAAGGGGACGGGGTGGATGAACGCATCGTGGGCCTGGCCGCCCCGGCACAGGCCCGGCTTACCCTTTTCAGGGCGGGCGAGAGGTATGTCCTGGAAGGCCGTCTGGACGGAAAGTTGCGGTTCAGATGCGACAGGTGCCTGGAGCTGTTCGACAGGGATTTGGCCTCCGATTTCCGGCTGTGTCTTTTGCCCTCGCCTTCCGGTGAGGAACCGGAAGACCTGGAACTGTCCGGGAGCGACCTGTCGGATGACTTTATTACCGGAGATGAGCTGGACCTGGACGAAGTCGTGAGGGAACAGATCTATTTCCTGGTTCCCCTGAAATGCCTCTGCGCCGATGATTGCAAAGGTCTTTGCCCGGTCTGCGGTGCGAACCTGAATACCGGGATGTGCCGGTGCCGTAAGGTGACGGGCCACCCGGGATTCCGGGCATTGGAAGGCCTGAGAATCGGATGAACGATTTCCCGCGGTCCGATATGGGGCCACGGGAAGTGCGCAGGACGGGGTATTCCCGGCCGATGCGCCGGATATATTGTTAAGGAGACTGGATAAGAACAATGGCCGTACCGAAAAAAAAGAGATCAAAGTCCAAGCGAGGATCCCGTCGTTCGCACGATCGGGTAGCGATGCCGAACGTGACGATCTGCCCCCACTGCCATGAGCCTGTTTTGCCCCACCATGTGTGTCCGGAATGCGGCAGGTACCGGGGGACCGGCATCATAAAGACCGAAGAGGCCTGAGCGGGTTTCCCGTGCAGCGGGATGGAGATCCGGCAACGGGGGCGGTGACGTGAGATTGCGGGGAGTTACAACGCGCCCATGGACCGGTTTTTTTACGATTTTTTCTGAAAATGGGGAAGCCATCCGGTTCAACAGCGGGGCGGATAACCGATGAACGTGGCCGTGGACGCCATGGGCGGCGACCACGCCCCGGACGAAGTGGTCGCGGGCGCGGTTGAGGCGGCCTCCCGGGACGGGATCCCCGTGATCCTGGTGGGAGACCGGGAACGGATCGCTCGATCGCTGGGATCGGTTTCTCCCGTGGACGGCGTCGCCGTTCACCACTGCGCGGAAGTCGTCGGCATGGGAGAATCCCCGCTGAAGGCCGTCCGGAAAAAGAAGGACGCCTCCATCCGGGTGGCCTTCCAGCTCGTGCGCGAGGGACGTGCGGACGCGGTGGTGAGTGCCGGGAATTCCGGTGCCACCCTGGCCGCCGGGGTCCTGACTCTGGGCTGCCTGCCCGGTGTCGAGCGACCGGCCATCGCGGGGGTGTTTCCCGGGAAAAAAGGACCTGTGGTCCTGATAGACGTCGGAGCCAATGTCGATTGCCGGCCGGGACTTCTTTTCCAGTTCGGCATGATGGCGCATGCCTTTGTGACGTCCTTTCTGGGCATTGAAAATCCGAGGATCGGCCTCCTGAGCATCGGGGAAGAGAGCGGTAAAGGAAACGAACAGGTTCGCCTGGCGCGGGAGCTTTTCGAAAACAGCCGGCTGAATTTCACGGGTAACGTGGAGGGTCGCGATATATTTACCGGGGACGTGGAGATCATTGTCTGCGACGGATTTGTGGGGAACGTGGCATTGAAACTGGGCGAGGGACTGGCCGAGACCATGTTCAGCCTTCTGAAATCGGAACTCCGCCGGTCCTTCCTCTTGCGGATCGGTTGCCGCCTGGGCCGAAAGCCGCTCCGCTCTTTGAGGAAAAAACTCCATTATGAAGCATACGGGGGCGCTCCTCTCCTGGGCATCAACGGGGTGGGGATCGTCTGTCACGGAGGGTCACTGGCCCCGGCCATCCGGAATGCCGTGTGCATGGCCCGGCGTTATGCCTCCTGCGGGCTTTCCGAAAGGATGGCGGCGCAGATGACCGCCCTGTCATCATCCGGGTTGAAGAATCGCGATTGAGCGCCTGCGGCCGTCTTCCAATCTTTTTGCAAAACCGGGAACCCGTCCCGAAGGGGTGGCCTGAGCGGAGCGAAGCGAGCGCGAAGAAGCCCGGCCGTTTGTGAATGGGCAACAAGCAACGGAGAAGGGAATCACCATGACCGAATCCAAACCAAGGGTTGTCGTTGTGACCGGCGGCTCCACCGGTATCGGGAGGGCGGTCGCCCTCCGGTTCGCCCGGGAAAAGGCCCGCATCGTCATCGCCCATTTCGATCCGGACGATGCGGCGGCGGAGGAGACGCTGGACGAACTGAAACGGATGGGATCCGAGGCCGAAAGCCACCGGGTGGACGTATCGCTGTTTGACGCGGCGACGGACTTCCTTGAAAGGACCCTTTCAAGGTATGAAAGGATCGATGTCCTTGTGAACAACGCCGGGATTACCCGCGATACGCTGCTGATGCGGATGGGCGAGGAGGAGTGGGACACCGTGATCCGGGTCAATCTCAAAAGCGTGTATAACTGCACCCACGCCGTGATCCGGCCGATGATCCGGCAGAAGGCGGGTCGCATCATCAATATATCTTCCGTTGTGGGCCAGATCGGGAACGCGGGCCAGGGAAATTACGCCGCGTCCAAGGCCGGAATCATGGGGTTCACGAAAACCGTCGCAAGGGAGGTGGCGGCCAGGGGGATCACGGTGAACGCGGTGGCGCCCGGTTTCATTGAGACGGGGATGACGGCGGTCCTCCCGGACCGGGTGAAACAGAATTTCATGAACCAGATCCCCCTTGGCCGGATCGGGAAACCGGAGGACGTGGCCGAGGCGGTCTACTGGCTGGCGTCCGATGCGGCGGGATACATCACCGGCCAGGTGATTCACGTGAACGGGGGCATGTACATGTAGGGCAGTGCCGCATCCCGGGAGGACGGCCTGATCCGTACCGGCACGCGACCGGTTACGCAACGGATCCCCCGGACTCCCTGCGGGTCAGGAAACAGAGGATTCCGGGTGGGATGTCGCGCCGTTTGGGGCGGCGTGCAGCCGGGCATGCGTGGGAGCGGCCGGAAACGGGCGCCCGCGGAAATGGGGGTCATTGATCCCGTCAAAAATTATCAGGAGGTAATATCGTATGGCGAGTGTCGAAGAAAAGGTGAAAAAAATCATTTGCGAGCAGCTGGATGTACCTGAAGCCGACGTGGTCCCCGAGGCCTCTTTCGTGGATGATCTGGGAGCGGATTCCCTGGACCAGGTGGAACTCATCATGGCCATGGAAGAGGAGTTCGACATCTCGATTCCCGACGACGATGCGGAGAAGATAGGGACGGTTCAAAACGCGGTGGAATACATCAAGAAGGCGATTGGAGAATAGGAACATCCGGGTGCCGGGCTTTACGGGTGATGGAAGGAACCGCCGGGCGGCCCGAAGGCGCCGCCCGGGACGCCGCCCGGAAGCCTGAACCTGGAATCCCGGGCTGTTTCCGGCGAGAGACCGCCTTGGCGGGTCCGGGGAAAAGCACAAGGAGCGTTGAAATGACCAGAAGGGTTGTGGTCACAGGCCTGGGGATGGTTTCCCCCTTGGGCACCGGCGTTGAAAAAAACTGGGAGGCCGCGTGCGCGGGGGTGTCCGGGATCGGGCCCATAACGAAATTTGACGCCTCTCCGTTTACTTCCCGGATCGCCGGAGAGGTGCGCGACTTCCGGTCCAGCGACTTCATGGACAAACAGCAGATCCGGCGTTTCGACATTTTCATACACTATGCGGTGGCTTCCGCGCGGATGGCTGTGGAGGACTCGGGACTCCGGATCGACGCCGGGAACGGTCACCGGGTGGGATGTATCACCGGCTCCGGTCTCGGGGGCCTGTCCATGCTGGAGCATTATCATCAGGTCCTGCTGGAAAAAGGGCCCCGCCGCATCAGCCCTTTTTTTATCCCCGGCATGATCGCCAACATGGCGCCGGGACAGATCGCCATCGAGTTCGGCGCCAGAGGCCCCAACCTCTCCATCGAGACCGCGTGTGCCGCCAGCACCCATGCCGTGGGCGAGGCCTTCCGCCTGATCCGGGAGGGGATTGCCGACGCCATGATCACGGGCGGCGCAGAGGCGGTGGTGACGCCCCTGGCCCTTGGAGGATTCTGCAACATGAAGGCGCTCTCCACCCGGAACGACGCCCCGGAAAAGGCCTCCCGTCCCTTTGAGCGGGACCGGGACGGTTTCGTCATGGGGGAGGGCGCCGGGATCCTGATCCTCGAGGAACTGGAGCAGGCTTTGGAACGGGGCGCCCGGATCTATGCGGAAGTGATCGGGTACGGCCTGAGCGGCGACGCCTACCATGTGTCCGCACCGGATCCAAAAGGAGAAGGCGCCATCCTGTGCATGAAGACGGCGCTCGCCTACGCCGGGCTGAAACCGGAAGACGTGGACTATATCAATGCCCACGGCACTTCCACGGCACTGAACGACCTGTCGGAAAACAGGGCCATCAAGGCGGTCTTCGGGGATCACGCCTATCGGCTCGCCGTCAGTTCCACCAAATCGATGACCGGCCACCTGCTCGGGGGCGCGGGGGGGGTTGAAGCCATCTTTACGGTGCTGACCCTGCATAACGGGATCATACCGCCGACCATCAATTATGAAACCCCCGATCCGGACTGCGACCTCGACTATGTCCCGAACACGGCCCGGAATTCGGAGGTGAAGGTCGCCATGTCCAATTCTTTCGGGTTCGGCGGGACCAACGCCAGCCTCCTGTTCAAGGCCTATCCTTCCAAGTAGACCGGATGGGACGGGGACCTGCTGACGCGTCCGGACGGCCCGGTATCGCTGGAGTTGAGAGATGAAAATCATCATCGGTTCCGATCACGCGGGATACGATCTGAAGGAAGAATGCAGGAAACACCTGTCCGCCGCTTCCGAACACGCGATAAAAGACATCGGTGTTTTCAGCCGTGATTCCGTCGATTACCCGAAGGTGGCCCATGAACTGGCGCGGCGGGTTGCGGCGGGCGAATACGATGCCGGCATCCTGATCTGCGGCACGGGCCTGGGGATGAGCATCGTGGCGAACCGGCACAGGGGGGTGCGCGCCGCCCTGTGCCACAACCTGTACACGGCCCGGATGGGGCGGCGTCACAACGACGCGAATGTCCTTGCCATGGGGGGGCGCGTGATCGGCCCGGGGCTGGCCCTCGAAATGGTGGACGTGTTTCTGAACACCCCGTTTGACGGGGGACGTCACCTGGCGCGGGTCAACCAGATTGATGATTAGGACCCCGTCCGCCGGCCCGGTTTTTACGGCAGGTCCGGATCGGATTGCTTCCGGAAACATGCGGTCATGCGAAAGGAGTGAGATTGAAACGTCTGCAGGAACTTGATCCCGGGGTTTCCAGGGCGATTGAAAGAGAGATCGAGCGGGAAAGAAACAACCTGGTCATGATCGCCTCGGAGAACTATGCCAGCGCCGCTGTGATGGAGGCCCAGGGGAGCGTGATGACCAACAAGTACGCGGAAGGATACCCCGGGGCGCGTTATTACGGTGGCTGCGAACACGTGGATGAAATCGAACGGCTTGCCATGGAGCGCGGCAGGCGGCTGTTCGGCGCGGAATACATCAATGTTCAGCCCCATTCCGGCTCCCAGGCCAACATGGCGGTCTATCTCAGTTTTCTGAAGCCCGGAGACGTGATCCTGGGGATGGACCTGTCCCACGGCGGACACCTGACCCACGGAAGCCCGGTGAGTTTTTCAGGCACGGTCTACAGGTCGGTTTTTTACGGGCTGGATCCCCACACCCAGCGCATCGATTACGACCGGATAGACGATCTCGCCCGGCGCCACCGGCCGCGGATGATCATTGCGGGTGCCAGCGCCTATCCGAGGACGATCGATTTTCACCGGTTCAGGGAGATCGCCCGGGCACACGGCGCCTACCTGATGGCCGACATGGCCCACATCGCGGGCCTGGTGGCCGCGGATCTTCATCCGTCTCCCGTGGGGGTCGCTGATTTTATCACCACCACCACCCATAAGACCCTCCGGGGTCCCAGGGGCGGCATGATCCTTTCGGACGCGCAATACGGGGAGCGGCTGGACAAGGGACTTTTCCCGGGCACCCAGGGAGGGCCCCTCATGCACGTGATCGCGGCCAAGGCCGTGGCCCTGGAAGAGGCCCTGCAGCCGGAATTCAGGGAATACCAGGGCAGGGTCATCCGGAATGCAAAACGGCTCGCCGATGAACTCCTGGACAGGGATTTCGACCTGGTAACGGGCGGCACCGACAATCACCTCCTCCTGGTGGACCTCACGCGGCGCGGGATCACCGGAAAGGAGGCCGAGGCGGCCCTCGCCGGTGCCGGAATCGTGGCCAATAAAAACACCATCCCCTTTGACAGGAAGGGCCCCCGGGTCACCAGCGGCCTCAGGCTGGGCGTGCCCGCCCTGACCACGCGGGGGATGGGAGAGCCGGAGATGGCGGTTATCGCGGAGCTGATCGGGAAGGTCCTCTCGTCCCCGGATTCGGAAACGGTCCGCCGGGAGGCCAGGGACGTGGTCTCCGGGCTGTGCCGTGATTTTCCCGTCTACGGGCGTTTGAAAGGGGTGGCCTGATTGACCCGACCGTCGTGGCCCGAATATTTCATGAGCATCGCCCGAATGGTGTCCAGGCGGTCCACCTGCCTGCGACGGCACGTGGGGGCCATCCTGGTAAAAGACCGGAGGATCCTGGCAACGGGCTACAACGGGGCCCCTGCGGGCCTCAAACACTGCCGGGAAACGGGGTGTCTGAGGGCGGATATCGATATCCCCTCGGGCGAACGGCACGAGCTCTGCCGGGGGCTCCATGCGGAGCAGAACGCCATTATTCAGGCGGCCTATCACGGTATTTCCATCCGCGGGGCCGTCCTTTACTGTACCAACAAGCCCTGCGTCATATGCTCCAAGATGCTGATCAACGCCGGGATCCGCGAGATCTATTACGACGACGGGTATGATGATCCCCTGGCGGATCAAATGTTAAAAGAAGCCGGCATCCGGGTTGTGAGGTTCACGCCATGAAGTGCCCCTATTGTACCCAGATCAACAACAAGGTAATCGATTCCAGGTTGAGCAAGGACGGCCGGATGATCAGGAGACGGCGGGAATGCATTGAATGCGGAAGGCGTTTCACCACCTATGAGAAGCTGGAAGAAGTGCTCCCCATGATCGTGAAAAAGGACGGCCGGAGAGAGCCTTTCAGCAGGGAAAAGATCGTGTCGGGGATCCGCAAGGCCTGCCAGAAGCGGCCCATCAGCATGAGCCAGATCGAGGAATTCGCGGACGCCCTCGAGTTTTATTTCCAGGAACTGGGGAAAAAAGAGGTCGACAGTTCGGAGGTGGGCGAGCGGGTCATCAGCCAGCTCAGGGAATGGGACGAGGTGGCCTATGTCCGGTTCGCCTCGGTATACCGGCAATTCAGGGATATCAAGGAGTTCATGGCGGAGCTGGAGGATATCCTGAGTTCCAGGAAAAACGGCGAAGGCGCGCCATGAACGTTCCCTCGCGGCGCCTTTTTTCGGAACACGCCGGTCCCTGAACGGGAAGCGGGCCTGTGATGGATGAAATGGATCCCGGGTTCATGAAGGATGCCCTTCGCCAGGCGCGCAGGGGCCTCGGCAGGACGTCGCCGAACCCGGCGGTGGGAGCGGTGGTCGTGAAGGACGGCCGGGTCATCGCCCGGGGCTACCACCGCCGGGCGGGACTGCCCCATGCCGAGGTGGAGGCCCTGGACCGGGCGGGGCGGAACGCCGAGGGCGCCACGCTGTATGTCACCCTGGAACCCTGCAACCACCAGGGAAGGACGCCTCCCTGCACCGAGGCCATTCTCAGCCGCGGTATCCGGCACGTCGTGGTGGGCATGAAGGATCCCAATCCGGACGTGGCAGGCGGTGGATGCGAGTTCCTCGCGCGAAACGGCGTGCGGGTGACCACCGGGGTCCTGGAGGCGGAATGCCGCCGGCTCAATGAGGCATTCATCCATTTTGTCACGCGGCGGCGGCCGTTTGTCATGGTGAAATCGGCCCTCACCCTTGACGGGTGGACCGCAACGGCGACGGGGCATTCCAGGTGGATCACCAATGAACAGTCCCGGGCGTTCGTTCACCGCCTCCGGGATCGCTGCGACGCGGTGATGGTGGGGCTGGGAACAGTCCTTTCCGACGACCCGGCCCTTACGACCCGCCTCAAGCGGGGAAACGGGCGTGATCCCATGCGGATTATCGTGGACACCCACCTGAGAACGCCTCCGGACGCGAAGATCCTGAACCATTGTTCGGATGCCGAGACCTGTATCGCGGCCGGGCCGGCGGTGGCGCCGGATCACCGGAAGGTCTATGACAGGCCCGGCGTGTCGGTTTTGACGTGTCCGCTGAAAAACGGCCGGATCGACCTGGCCGTGCTGATGGACATGCTGGGGAAGATGTCGGTGACAAGCCTCCTGGTGGAAGGGGGTGCGGCCGTGGTGGGTTCCCTGATCCGGGAGGGCCTGGTGGACAAGTTTTATGTCTTCAAGGCCCCGAAGATCCTGGGCGGCGGTGACGGCGTTCCCATGGCGTCCGGGCCGGGTCCCCGGACAATGGAGGGAGCCCTTTTGTTGAGGGATATCCGGATCAGGCGGTTCGGCGACGACCTTCTCCTGATCGGCTATCCGGCCGGCCGTTCATGACCGGCGGGGCTGAAGCGGAATTGGGAACGTTCCATTCAGGCCGTTCTATTATATAAGGAGATGATCCCCATGTTTACCGGGCTGGTGGAAGGCGTCGGAAAAATCAGGGCCGTCCGTCGGACGGGCGAAGACATGCGGATCACGCTGGCGCCGCCCTTTCCCGCCGCCGAGTGCCGGGTGGGCGACAGCATATCCGTGGACGGCGTCTGCCTCACGGTCACGGATATCACCGGCGGTTGCGTGAGCATGGATGTCTCCGGAGAGACCCTCTCCAGGAGCACCCTGGGTCTCCTGAAGCAGGGGGACGCGGTAAACACGGAGAGGGCCCTCCGCCTGGCGGACCGGCTGGGGGGACACCTGGTGTCCGGTCACGTGGACGGCATCGGACGGATCCTGGAGAGGAGCGCCCGGGACCGGTCCTGGCGGCTCAGGATCGGGATCGACAGGCGCCTTTCCCGCTACACCATAGAAAAGGGATCCGTCTCGGTGGACGGGATCAGTCTTACCGTCAACCGGACGGGCGGGACATTTTTCGAGGTGAACGTGATCCCCCAGACCGGGCGGGAGACGACCCTGCTGACAAAAAAGGTGGGGGCCCCGGTCAACATCGAGACCGATCTGATCGGGAAATACGTGGAAAAACTGTTGTCAAGCGGAGACTCCGGCCGGGACCGGACCGGGATCAGCATGGAGATGCTCCTCAAACAGGGATTTGGTGATTCAAATGGCGATTTCAACGATTGAAGAAGTACTGGAAGACCTGCGACAGGGAAAGATGGTCATCCTGGTGGATGACGAGGGAAGAGAGAACGAGGGGGACCTGACCATTGCGGCGGAAAAGGTCACGCCCGAGGCCATCAATTTCATGGCCATGCACGGCCGGGGACTGATCTGCCTTGCCCTCCATCCGGAGATCGTGGAGCGGTTGAAGTTGACCCCTATGGTCTACGACAACCGTTCCCCCTACCGTACCGCCTTTACCACCTCCATCGAGGCGCGCTGCGGGGTGACCACCGGTATTTCCGCGGCCGACAGGGCCCACACCATCCAGACCGCCGTGGCCGATGACGCCAAACCGGACGACCTGGTTCAACCGGGTCACGTGTTTCCGTTGCGGGCGCGGCGCGGCGGGGTCCTGTTCAGAACGGGGCAGACCGAGGGATCCGTGGACCTGGCGCGTCTCGCAGGACTGAAGCCGGCGGCCGTGATCTGCGAGATCATGAAGGACGACGGGACCATGGCCCGCATGCCCGACCTTGAAAAATTCGCCGGGGAGCATGATCTGAAGATCGCCACGGTGGCGGATGTCATCTCTTACCGGATGCGGACGGAATCGTTTGTTCACAAGGCCGCGGAGACGGTGCTCCCCACGCCTTTCGGTGAATTTAAAGCTGTAGCATTTGTTAATGATATCGATGAATACGAGCATATTGCTCTTGTAAAAGGTGAGATTTCTCCGGATAAGGAGGTCATGGTGAGGGTCCACTCCGAGTGCCTCACCGGGGACGTGTTCGGGTCATACCGCTGCGACTGCGGCGAGCAGTTGAAAAAGGCGATGGCCATGGTTCAGGAAGAGGGCCTCGGCGTTATCCTGTACCTTCAGCAGGAGGGCCGGGGAATCGGCCTGGCCAACAAGCTGAAGGCCTATGCCCTGCAGGACCAGGGCCTTGACACGGTGGAGGCCAACGAACACCTGGGATTTGACGCGGATTTGAGGGACTACGGGGTCGGTGCCCAGATCCTGGTGGCACTGGGCATCCGGAAGATGCGGCTCATGACCAACAATCCCAAGAAGATCGTCGGGCTTGAAGGATACGGCCTCAAGGTGACCGGGCGGGTCCCCATCGAATGCGAGCCCCGGCCGGAAAACCTGCGGTACCTGATGACCAAGTGTGAAAAACTGGGCCACCTGATGAATATCATCCAGAAGAAATAGCCTGGAAGCGCCGGGATGCGGATCCCGGCGCCGGGAGGGGAAAAGCCATGCCGAAAGTCATTGAAGGAAAGCTGCTGGCCGAAGGATTCCGGTTCGCGGTTATTGTGAGCCGGTTCAACGATTTCATCACGTCACGCCTGGTGGACGGGGCCATGGACGCCCTGAAAAGACACGGGGCCGTCGACGAAAACGTCTCCGTGGTCAAGGTCCCCGGGGCGTTCGAGACGCCGGTGGCGGCCAGGAAACTGGTGGAAAGCGGGCAATTTGACGCGGTCATCTGCCTGGGGGCGGTTATCCGGGGGGCGACCCCGCATTTCGATTATGTGGCGGCGGAGGTCTCCAAGGGGATCGCCGTTGTGGCCCTGGAGAGCCGCGTTCCCGTGACCTTCGGGGTCCTGACCACCGACAATCTGGAGCAGGCCATTGAAAGGGCGGGTTCCAAGTCGGGCAACAAGGGGTACGAAGCCGCCATGGCCGCCATTGAGATGGTCAACCTGTTCAAAGAGCTGACGTGACCGCGGCCGCGGATCCTCCGGACCGGAACCGGAAAGTGCTTTTTGCGGGAGCGGGGACCGGGTGAAAGATTGCGCGGGGGTTTTCCGGAAAACAAACAGCATCCGATTCGTCAAGAAAGCGGGTCTCGCGGGAGGCCCGGAAATTTTCCCATGGGCAAAAGAAGAAGGGCCCGGGAACTGGCCGTTCAGGTCCAGTTCCACCTGGAATACAGTCCCGGAGACCCGGGCAAGGCATTTGACCTGATTTGCGGGACATTCGCGGCCGGGAAATCGATTCGGGATTTTTCGAAGCAACTGGTGGTGGGCGCCGCCGAAAAAAAAAAGAGATCGAGCAACTGATCAGCCGGGCATCCAGAAACTGGCGCCTGGACAGGATGTCGCGGGTGGACCGGTGTATCCTGAGATTGGCGGTGTACGAGATGGCCTTCGTGGACGACGTCCCTCCCAGGGTCTCCATTGACGAGGCCGTTGAGCTGGGAAAGCGCTTCGGGAGCGAAGATTCCGCCGGCTTTATCAACGGCGTGCTGGACAATATCTACAACACCCTTGTGCGCGAAGGCCGGATCGAGGACGAGGTCTCGTGAGGCCCGCCCCGGGGATGCGGTCATGAAACTGGACCTCCGGTTTGTTTTTCGCCCCATCGAGGAGATCTGGAGCCGGATCCTGGTGGGCCTGGTCTTTGAAGGATCGTTGAATGAAACGGAAGGAATGGCCGCCCTTGACGCAAAGACCGGCGGGTATCTCTCCCGGCTTCAGGGAACGGGGTTCTGGCGGGGCGCGCGGGGAGAGACCCTCCTGGTGGCGTCGGGAGGCGCGGTAAAGGCCGAAAAGATCCTGCTCAAGGGACTGGGTCCCCGGGCGGGATGCAACGCCCGTCGGCTTTCGGAGACGCTGAAGGAGGCGGGAGCGGCCATCGACCGGATGGCCCTGGCGGACGTGGCCGTCCATATCCCGGCCCTTCCGGAAGAGCGGGCCGGCGCCCTTGTCCTGGAAACGGGTTGCGCGGCCCTGGTGGGGCCGTTTTTCCGGGCGCACGGGGGCGAGGACGACTTTCTGCTGAAGATCGTCGTGCCGGTCCA
>CAZCVB010000010.1:16076-23022 GCA_964501805.1 uncultured Desulfobacteraceae bacterium
CATCCCATGGGGTGGGATGCCTTCGGCATGCCCGCCGAGAACGCGGCCATCGAAAACAACACCCACCCGGCCGCGTGGACCTATGACAACATTGCGGCGATGAAACGCCAGCTCAAGCGGATGGGATTCAGCTATGACTGGGAACGGGAATTCGCCACCTGCGACCCGGAATACTATCGCTGGGAGCAGCTGGTGTTCCTGCGGATGTACGAAAAGGGCCTTGCCTACAAAAAGAGGACCCATGTCAACTGGTGCGACAAGTGCCAGAGCGTCCTGGCCAACGAGCAGGTGGAAAACGGCTGCTGCTGGCGGCACACCGATCAGGAAGTGACCATCAAGGAGATGGACAGCTGGTTTCTGAAGATTACCGATTACGCGGAGGAGATCCTCGAATACTGCGGGAAACTTCCCGGATGGCCGGACCGGGTCCTGACCATGCAGCGGAACTGGATCGGGAAGAGCTTCGGGGCCATTATCCGTTTCCCCATGGTGGGTTCTGACGAGGTGGTGGAGGTCTTCACCACGCGGCAGGACACGGTCTTCGGCGCCACCTTCATGTGTTTTGCGCCGGAGCATCCCATGATCAGGGACATGGTGAAGGGACTGCCGCAGGAAGACGAGGTCCTCCGTTTCGTGGAACGGACGCTCAAGGTCGACACGTACATGCGCACCGCGGATTTTACCGCAAAGGAAGGGGTCTTTACCGGCAGGTACTGCCTGAATCCCGTAACCGATGAGAAAATTCCCATTTTTGTGGCCAATTTCGTGCTTGCGGATTATGGCACCGGCGCCATCATGGCCGTTCCCACCCACGACCAGAGGGACTTCGAGTTCGCGAAAAAGTATGATCTTCCCCTCAGGGTGGTCATCAAGCCGCCGGACAGAGATCTCGACGAGGAAACCATGACCGAGGCCTACGTGGAAGAGGGTATCCTGGTGAACTCGGGCCCGTTCAACGGAGAGAGGAACCTGGCGGCCCTGGACCGCATTGCCGAGTACCTGGAATCAAGAGGCCTGGGACACAAGACCGTCAACTACCGGCTGCGGGACTGGGGCATCTCGCGTCAGCGCTACTGGGGCGCGCCCATTCCCATCATCTACTGCGAGAAGTGCGGCACCGTGCCGGTTCCGGAAAAGGATCTTCCCGTGGTCCTTCCCACCGACCTGGACATGCGGCCCAACGGGGGGTCTCCCCTTCCGTTCGAGCCGTCCTTTTATGAGACCGAGTGTCCCGTGTGCGGGGGGAAGGCCCGGCGGGAAACCGACACCATGGACACCTTCGTGGAATCCTCGTGGTATTTCGACCGGTACGCCTCGCCTTCCTACGGGGAGGGCCCCCTGGAGGCGGAAAAGGTCGATTACTGGATGCCGGTGGATCAGTATATCGGGGGCATCGAGCACGCCATCCTCCATCTCCTTTACTCCCGTTTTTACACCCGGGTGCTCAGGGATTTCGGTTACCTGAAGGTGAGCGAGCCGTTTACCAACCTCCTGACCCAGGGGATGGTGTGCAAGGAGACTGAGGCGTGCCCGGAACACGGGTACCTGTACCCCACAGAGGTGAAAGACGGCCGGTGCGTCCATTGCGGGGCCGAGGTGGTCATCGGTAACACGGTCAAGATGTCCAAGTCCAAAAAGAACGTGGTGGATCCCCAGGAACTGATCGACCGGTACGGCGCCGACACGGTCCGCATGTTCTGCCTGTTCGCGTCCCCGCCCGAAAAGGACCTGGAGTGGAGCGACCAGGGGGTGGAAGGCTCCTACCGGTTCCTCCATCGACTCTGGCGCCTGGTGTCGGATCACCTGGATGAGATCACCGGGGTGCCGGCCTATGACGGGAAGGCGCCGCTGTCCGATGCGGCGAAAGGGGTTTACCGGAAGACCCACCAGACCATCCGGAAGGTGACGGCGGATATCGAGAACCGGTTTCATTTCAACACGGCCATTTCCGCGGTCATGGAACTGGTCAACGAGATCAACCAGTTTCTGAATGCCGCCGGCCCCGGAAACGAGGCGGACCGGGCCGTCGTCCGCGAGGCGGTGGAAACCACGGTGATCCTCCTGTCCCCGGTGGTGCCCCACGTGGCCGAGGAGTTGTGGCGCATGCTGGGACACGAAGAAACCCTTCTCAACACCCCCTGGCCCGTTCACCGGGAGGAGGCCCTGGCGGTGGAAACGCGGCTGGTGGTGCTCCAGGTGAACGGAAAGGTGCGAAGCCGGGTCCAGATGCCGGTCTCCGCCACGCGGGAGGAACTGGAAGCGGCGGCCCTTTCCGATGAGCGGGTCCGGCGCTTCATCGGGGACAAGCCCGTCAGGAAGGTGATCGTGGTTCAGCAGAAGCTGGTGAACGTTGTGGTTTGATAATGAAAAGAACCGGGAGACGGCGGGCCGGTTTTAAGACCGGTTTCCCGGCAATCTTTCGGGCACGGCGGGGCGAACGAAATGATGAGGCATATTTCAGTAAGAGGCAGGCGGCTCCTTTTCTGGTCGGTGCTGTTTCTGTGCGGGCTGGCCCTTACCGCGTGCGGGTACCGTCTCCGGGCCGCCGGCCGGCCGCTCCAGGTCCGGATCACGAGCCTGGCGATTCCCATGATGGAAAGTTCCGCTTCCATCCCCGGATTTGAGGGGGATTTCACCCGCATGGTGCGGCAGGAATTTATCAGCCATGCCAAGATCCCGCTGGTATCGAAAGACGAGGCCTCGGCGGTCCTGGTGGGGAAGGTGGTGGAGATCCGGACAAGGCCCTACACCTATCACCTGGACAAACGGAACCTGCCGGCCGGAAGCGGCACCTGGGAGACCACGAGCGCGCGCTGGCTCAAGATCCGCCTGGACGTGCGCGTGGTGGACCGGGCCACGGGTGCGGTCATCTGGCGGGACAGGCACATGAAAGAAAAGGCGGTTTACGAGGTGGGAACGGATCCGCTGGTCAACCGCCACAACCAGGAAGAGGCGGTCCGGGAAATCGCCGGGATCCTGGCCGAAAGGATCTATCTGAAGACCATGGAAAGGTTCTGATGCCGGGCGAATTGCCACCCGAGGCCGTTTTAAAGGACCTGGAAAAAGGGTCCCTGGCCCCTTTTTACCTGTTTTTCGGGGAAAGCGGGTTCCGCCTCGAAAAGGTCCTGGCCCGGCTGAGAGAAGAATTTATCCCGGAGGCGGTCCGGGATCTCAACCTCCAGGTCTTTTACGGCGGGAAGGGGGATTCCGGCGAGAGGACCGGACCCGGCCGGATTATCGACGCGGCCTCCTCTCTCCCCTTCATGGCGCAGAACCGGCTGATCATCGTCCGGAGAACCGAGGAGTTTTCCGCCGCGGACCTGGAGCACTTTATTCCCTACCTCGAACGCCCCATGGATTCCACCTGCCTTGTCTTTGTCTCGTCAAAACCCGATTTCAGAAAAAAATTTTACAAAAAATTCAAAGCGCTGGGGCGGGCGGTCAATTTCAAACAGCTCTATGACAATCAACTGGTGTCATGGATTCGACGGACGGCGGCGGAAATGGGGCTCGACATGGACCCCGGGGCCTGCGCCTATCTCCGGGACGTGGCAGGCCGGCGCATGCGGGACCTGTACTCGGAACTGGAGAAGCTGTCCCTTTCCTACCCGGACCGCAAGGTGGGCGTGGACGAGATAAAGGAGATGGCCACCTACAGCCGGATCTACACCGTCTTCGAATTGATGAACGCCGTCTCGGAGCGGAACCCGGGCGCGGCCCTGTCGGTGCTGGACCGCTATCTGGAAGAAGAGGGGAAAGAGGGGGTCTTCAAGGTGATCGGGATGTTGAACCGCCAGATCCAGCTCCTGTGGCAGGTCCGGGCCGTCATCGACGGGGGCGGCCGGAGCGCCGATGTGATGAAGCGCCTCCACCTCAGGAATTTCCAGGCGCGTGAACTGATTCCCCAGAGCAGACGCTGGGAAAGGGAAGACCTGGAAGCGGCCGTCGGTCTTATCTACGAGACCGACGGACTTCTCAAGTCGGGCGCGCCCGCCCGGCTGGTCATGGAAAACCTGGTCCTGTCGCTGTGCCGGGGAAAGCGTCCCCAGGCCGCGGCCCTCTGAACAGGGGCGGGGGCCTACGAGGCGATCCCGTTGACCTGGCGCGCCAAGCGGGAAATCTTCCGGGCCGCGGTGTTCTTGTGGATGACGCCTTTTGAGGCGCTTTTCTGGATGGTTGAAACGGCCCTTTGCAGGCTCTGAAGGGCCTCTTCGGGCGAGCCGGCGGATATGGCGGTCCGAACCGCCTTGACCGCCTTTTTGTTGCGGGTCCTGTACCCCTTGTTCCTGACGCGTCTGACTTCGTTCTGCCGGGCCCGTTTGAGGGCCGATTTATGGTTCGCCAATCCGTTCCTCCTTGTGAAAGATGAGACCGCTACGTTCCCCGTAAACGGGAGCGAGCCGGAATCATGAATATTTGCGAAGTTTTAAAGTTTACGATAGAGAAAAATTCAATGTCAAGGATTTTCTGTGAACAGGCCTGATTCCTCCGCTTCCGAAGAGACGAACGTGAGCCGGGCCGCCGGCGTGGTGGGCGCCTTTACGCTCCTGAGCCGGATCCTGGGCCTGGCCCGGGACATGGTGCTGGCGTATTTCTTCGGGACGCGCATGGCGATGGACGCCTTTGTGGCGGCCTTCAAGATCCCGAACCTGTTGAGGCGGCTCTTTGCGGAGGGGTCCCTCACCATTGTTTTCATCCCGGTCTTCACCGAATACCTCACCCACCGGACCCGGGAAGAGGCCTTTGACCTGGCCCGGTGCGTCCTGACGCTCCTGACCCTGTGCCTGGCATGCGTGGCATTCCTGGGGATCCTCTTCGCGCCGTGGATCGTGAGGCTCCAGGCGTGGGGCTTCGGCACCTCCGGACCCCGGTACGAACTCACCGTCATGCTCACCCGCATCACTTTCCCGTATATCTTTTTCATCAGCCTGGTGGCCTTCTTCATGGGGGTTCTCAATTCCTGCCGGCGGTTCGCGGCCCCGGCCGCGGCCCCTGTTTTCCTGAACGTGGGAATTATCGGCGCGGCCTGCCTCCTCTCTCCCCGGCTGGAGGTCCCCGTGGCGGGCGTGGCCGCCGGCGTTCTCATCGGGGGTATTCTCCAGGTGGCCCTCCAGGTTCCCTGGGTCCTGAAGGAAGGCCTTCGGTTCATCCCGAAATGGAACCCCTCGCACCCCGCGATCCGCCGTATGGGCGTCCTGATGCTGCCGGCCGTGTTCGGTTCCGCCGTCTACCAGTTGAACAGCTATATCGGGACGTTCCTGGCCTCCTTTCTCAGGGAAGGGAGCATCTCCTGGCTGTACTATGCGGACCGCCTGGTCCAGTTTCCGCTGGGGGTTTTTGCCATTGCCGTCAGCACCGCGGCCCTCCCGTCCCTGTCCACGCAGGCGGCGGAAAACGATCTGGAACGTTTCGGCGATACCCTGCGGCATTCCCTGTGCCTGGTGTTTTTCATCATCCTCCCCTCCATGGCGGGCCTGATGATCCTCGGCGGGCCCATCGTGCGGATCCTGCTGCAGCGCGGTTCGTTCGATGCCCATGCCACCCTCATGACGTTCCGGGCCCTGCTTTTCTACACGGCCGGGCTCTGGGCCTTTTCGGGAATCCGGGTCATGGTGTCGGCGTTTTACGCGCTTCAGGACACGAAGACGCCGGTAAAGGTGGCGGTTGCGGCCTTTGTCATCAACCTGGTTGCAAGCCTGATGCTCATGGGCCCCCTGCAGCACGGCGGTATCGCGCTGGCGCTTTCCGTTTCGGCCGCGGCGCAGTTCTGCCTCCTTGTCTTCCTGCTGAGACGGAAAGTGGACATCGGCAGCCTGAAACCGGTTCTTTCTTCCGCCGTCAAGTCTCTCACGGCGGCCCTCGTCATGGGCGGGGGCGTGTTCTATGCCGAATCGCGCTGGCTTTCCCTGGCCCCGGGAGGGGAAACCCTCCACTCAATCATTCGCCTGGCGGCCCTGCTGGGGATCGGGGTTGTTCTCTACTTCTCAGCGGCCTGGATCCTCCGCTGCCGCGAACTGGCATCCGTGCGGGTCATCCTGTCGCCGCTTCTTGGAAATCCCGGACACCGGCGAAGCCCCTGAACGCATTGTCCGGGCGGAGATGAAAGACGCAACGGGCCCGTGGCGCTTCGTTCGCCGGGGCCGCGCCGATCAATGATCATGGACCTTCTTTTTCCATCTTACGAGGAGTTCATCCCGGAATTCGACCGGTTCCAGGAACGGCTCCGGCAGCCGATCCCGGTCCATGTCCGGATCAACCGGCTGAAAGCCGACCCGGAGACGGTCACCGGCGCGCTGGCGCGAAAAGGGGTCGATCTTCAACGCTCCACTCCCGCGACGGACACCCTGTACCGGGCCGAGGGGGCCGGTTCCGCCGGGAACCTCCTGGAATATTTCCTGGGCCATATCCATCCCCAGGCCCTGACCTCGTGCCTGGCCGCCGTCGCCCTCGAACCGCCGGAAGGGGCCTTTGTGCTGGACATGTGCGCGGCGCCCGGCGGGAAGACGAGCCACATGGCCCAGTTGATGAACAATACCGGCCTGATCGTGGCCAACGAACTCTACGCGGGCCGGCATATTCCCCTGGGGCATACCCTTGAACGGCTCGGGGTCCTGAATGCGGTGATCACGGGATACCCGGCCCAGGAGTTTCCCATGCGGCATTTATTCGACCGCATCATGGCCGATGTCCCCTGTTCCGGCGAGGGCCGTTTCCGAAAGCTGAAGCGCGCCTCCAGGTACGTGGAAACGGGCGGGCGGGAGGCCCTGCCGCGTCTCCAGAAAAGAATCGCCCTCAGGGGCTTTGACCTGCTCAGGCCGGGAGGGGAGATGCTCTACGCCACCTGCACCTATAACCCGGAGGAAAACGAATCCGTGGTGAACAGCGTGCTGCAGCGGCGGGAGGCCAGACTGCTCCCCATACGGGTGGGAATCCCGCACGATCCGGG
>CAZCVB010000011.1:0-21373 GCA_964501805.1 uncultured Desulfobacteraceae bacterium
GGCCAAAAGGCCGGTTCACCCGCCTGTTTCACGTCCTGAAACGGCGCATTAATTGTGAGTGATGGTACCGCCGGGACCGGTCAGGCTGTAGGTCTTATCGCCGCTGCTGTGATAGGCGGTCAGCGTATAGGCGGTCCCGCCCCCGTTGAGGGTGGCTGTCAATGTCACGTTCTCGGAGAGGCTCAGGCCGTAGGAACCGGACAAATTCGAATTCGTCGCCGTATAGCGCTGGTTATCCACGTAGTAGGCCTCCTCGGCGGTTGCCGCGTTCCGGAGATCGGCCACGGCCGCGGAGTTGTAGGACCGGGTCCTGTAAGCCGCGAACTGCGGGATGGCGATGGCGGCCAGGATGCCGATGATGGCGATAACGATCATCAATTCAATCAGTGTAAAACCCTGTTCATTGTTCCTGTTCATTTTTGACAGCATTTTCTCCTCCTGATGTGTTTTTGGGGTTGGTTTGATGTATTTGCTTATGTCCGCGATTCAAATTTCGGTTTCCGCCTGACCCTCACCCCCTTTCCCTGATGGTCTTCATCCAAATTTCGGTTTTAACGTCTTCGCACCAGACGCTGGTTTTTCACCCGGATTGCGCACGGGCACGATTATTTTCACGTTGTTTCGATCTTTTAACATTCAACTATCGTGCCATATAAAAACAATATTGCCATAAATTTTATTTTTAAATTAAAATCAATTGGTTGACGCCTGACCAGGGGACGCCGTAAATTCGTTTAAGGCAAGGTCCGACAGGGGATGTTGTCTACTCGGGTGATTTTGACCCGGAAAGGGGTGATTTTCACCCGTCTTTTCGGGCACCGGGTCAGGCCCATGGCCCGGGACCGCCGGATTTTTGACGTCATTTTCAGAAATCAAAAAGACAAACAGGGGGACGGGACATGCCGGACAAGGGAGAGGGATGATCAGAGGTTCAGTTTTTTGAGACGGTATTTGAGGGAGTCGAGCGTGATGCCCAGCAGGGAGGCCGCCCGCTGTCTGGAACCATGGCCCATTTCCATGGCCTTCAGGATATATTCCCGCTCGATGTCGGCCATGGTTTTATCAAGATCAATGCCATCGCGGCCCAGGTCAAAGCGGCGCCGGTTCTCCCGCGCCGCGCTGCCGCGGAAATTGGAAAGCGTAAGGCTTTCCGGCAAAACAATGCTGGAGGTTTCGAGCGCCACGCTCCGCTCAATGATATTTTCCAGCTCCCGCACGTTTCCCGGAAAAGAGTACCTGGAGAGAATATCCATGGCATAGGCGGATATCTTCTTGATTTCCTTGCCGAACTCCCTCGAATATTTCTCCAGAAAATGCTGGGCCAGGAGGGGAAGATCCCCCTCTCTCTCTCTCAGGAGCGGGAGGGTGATATGGATCACATTCAGACGAAAGTACAGGTCCTCCCTGAAGTTTCCATCGATCACCTCTTTCTCCAGATCCTTATTGGTGGCCGATATCAGGCGGACATCCACATTCTCTTCTTTTGTGCCGCCCACTGCGGTAAAAGTCTTTTCCTGGATGACCCGGAGAAGTTTCACCTGTATCGCAGGGCTCAGTTCTCCGACTTCATCCAGGAAGACCGTGCCCCCGTCGGCCACGCTGAAAAAGCCTTCCTTGTCGGAGACGGCACCGGTAAAGGCGCCTTTCCGGTATCCGAACAGTTCGCTCTCGATCAGGTTCTCCGGAATCCCGGCGCAATTGATCACGACGAAGGGCTTGTCCCGGCGGTTGCTCTCCCGATGAATGGCCTTGGCCACCAGTTCCTTACCGGTCCCGCTTTCAGCGGAAATCAGGATATTGGTCTTTGTCTGGGCCACCCGGCGGATCAGATCGTATACCTTTTTCATCTGGGGGCTCTCCCCCACCAGGCATCCAAAATGGTACCGGCTCGCCGCCGTGTCTTCTCCCCCCGGCCCGGATGATTTTTTCGCCGCGAGGGCCTCCCGGACAATTTTTTTTAATTCTTTCACCTTGAAAGGCTTCGGGATGTAATCATAGGCCCCCTCTTTCATGGCCTCCACCGCGGTGGCGGCGGTGGCAAAGGCCGAAATAAGGACCACCGCCGTGTCCGGGCTCACGGTCCTGGCCTTTTTCAGGACACCGATTCCATCGATATTCTTCATCCGGATATCAGTGATCACAAGGTCGAATTTTTTTCCGTCCAGGATACCACAGGCGGTCTCCCCGCTTTCCGCAAGGGTGACACGGTACCCTTCCTGCGCCAGCATGATCTCCAGGAATTCCCGCATGCTCCTTTCGTCATCCACGACCAGGATATCAGGCTGCTTGTTCCCAGACAATCCTGCCTCCCATCATCGTGAATTCAGTTCTGCCCTTGAGGGACCTCCCGATAAAAGGCGAGTTCTTGCTCCTGGACAGAATATCTTCTTCCCTGAGGACATATTCATATTCCGGGTCCACCACCGCCAGGTCCGCGGCCGCGCCCGGTTCCAGCCGCCCTCCGGGAATTCCGAGTATCCTGGCGGGGTTGAGGGAAAATTTCGCAATGGCCTCAGGTAACCCGAGGACCCCCTTCCGCACCAGGTCCAGGGTCAGCGGGAGGGCGGTTTCCAGACCGATGATACCAAAGGCCGCCTTGTCGAACTCCACGTTCTTTTCAAGGGGGCTATGGGGCGCGTGATCGGTGGCAATGGCATCGATAACGCCCTCGGCAAGGCCTTCCCGGACGGCACGGACGTCTTCCCGGGTCCTCAGGGGCGGATTCATCTTCGTCCGGGTATCGTATCCTTCCACCGCATGGTGATCCAGGGTAAAGTAATGGGGTGCCGTCTCCGCCGTAACCGGCAGGCCTTCATCCTTGGCCCGGCGGATGAGTTCCACCGACCGGCCGGTGCTCACGTGGGCGATATGGACGGGACAGCCGGTAAGGGCGGAAAGGGCGATCTCGCGATAGATCATGATCTCCTCGCTGGCGGCGGGAATCCCCGGCAGACCGATCCGAGTGGAAACCACGCCCTCATGCATAGCGCCTCCAGCGGATAAATTCCGGTCTTCCGGATGGGAGATCACGGCCAGTCCGTAATGGCGGGCATACTCCATGGCCCTTCGCATCACCTCGCTGTTGGTCACGGGAAAACCGTCGTCGGAAACGGCCACCGCGCCGGCTTCATGAAGCTCACCAAATTGCGTGATCACCTCTCCTTTCTGGCCCGCCGTGATGGCGGCCACCGGATAAACGCGGCAGACACCGGCCCGGGCGGCCTGTTCCAGGATAAACTCCGTCACGGATCGACAGTCGTTCGGCGGATCCGTGTTGGGCATGCACGCAAGCCCCGTAAATCCGCCCTTGGCGCCGGCCTTTCCGCCGGTGGCAATGGTTTCCTTGTATTCGTGACCGGGCTCCCTTAAATGTACGTGCATGTCGATGAGTCCGGGGAGAACCAGCCGATCAGCGGCATCAATGATCTGCAATTCCTCGCCGGCTTCTCTGAATTCACCCGGCGGAATTATCCGAAGGATCTTTCCCTTTTCAATAATCAGGTCAGACCGTTCCTGCGTCATCTTCAAGGGATCGATGACGACCCCGCCCTTGATCCACGTTCTCACGTTTTCGATCCTCCCATCAAAAGATACAGCACCGCCATCCGCACGGCGACGCCGTTGGCCACCTGGTCGAGGATAACGGAATGGGGGCCGTCCGCCACCGCCTCGGTTATTTCGACTCCCCGGTTCAAAGGGCCCGGGTGCATCACGATCACGTCCGGCTTCGCCTTTTCCAGCATCTTCCGGTTCAGGCCGAAAAACACCGCGTATTCTCTCTGACCGGGGAACAGGACCTTGCTCTGCCGTTCCAACTGTATGCGCAACAGCATCACAACATCCATGTCTTCCACCGCATCCCACGGACGATGCACGACCCGAACGCCCATGTCTTCGATTCCCATGGGCATCATGGTAGGCGGCCCGGATACCGTCACATCGGCTCCCAGCTTCGTCAGGGCAATGATATCCGACCTGGCGACCCGGCTATGAGCGATATCACCGATAATGGCCACCCGTAACCCATGAATCCGTCCCTTTTTTTCCTTGATGGTATACAGGTTGAGAAGTGCCTGAGTGGGATGCTCGTTGATGCCGTCCCCGGCATTGATAACACCCGCTTCCATCTCCTCCGCCAGGAGATGGGGGGCACCGCTGGAAGAATGCCGCATGACGATCAGGTCCGGATTCATGGCCTGCAGATTTCTGGCCGTATCCCTGAGGGTCTCTCCTTTTACCATGCTGCTGGTGGATGCGGAGAGGCTGACGGTGTCGGCGCTCAGCCGTTTGGCGGCGAATTCGAAGGACGTCCTCGTCCGCGTGCTCGGCTCATAAAAAAAATTGATCACGCTCTTCCCCCGAAGGGTGGGGACCTTCTTGATATCCCTGGATGAAATTTCCTTCAAGGACTCGGCGGTCTCCAGGATCAGCTCGATATCACCGGTAGACAGTTGCCGCATGCCAAGCAGGTCCTTGTGGTTAAACTCACTCACAGGCTCCCCCTTCCAAAAAAAACCTCCTTGCCGTCATGCCCGGCAAGGAGGTCCTTGTTATTGCTCCAGCATCCCTTTTCATGGCCTAACCACGATATCCCATTTTAACGCCCGTCAGAAAGAAAACCTTCAAAACGTCCTTTCCGCCGATTTCCGCCCCCCGCCGGCAGCAATTCCGCATCGAACACACACCCGGAGTCCGATTTACCGGGAATCGTTTCTTGAAGATCTTCGTATCATAAGAGGATTTCTCCCGTTCTTCAACCTCAAAACAAAAATCGCCAAAGGCAACGAAGGTTGTCGGGAAGCCCCCTATCCGTTTTCCTTGTCAGTGGCCTCCTCCACTGCCCCGTCCGCTTTGTCCTCTTGCCGGGCACTGTCCGATTCTGCAGATTCAGCGGTACCTGCGGTTTTTTGCTTTATACGGGCCTTCCCGGACGGCTTCGGTTTTCCGGCCTTTTTCCCCCGGGATTTTTTCTTTTCGTCCGACGGCAGCAATTGAACGATGGATACCGAAGCGCCGTCACCCTTACGGCACCCCTTTTTAACAATCCGGATATAGCCGCCCTGCCGGTCCAGGTACCGGTCCTTCACTTCATCGAAAAGACGGTGTACAACCGATTTCTCATTGATATAGGAAAGGGCCTGGCGTCTCGCGTGGAGATCGCCCCTCTTGGCCAGGGTGATCAGTTTTTCGGCAACCGGCCGGAGCGCCTTCGCCTTTGCATCGGTCGTCTCTATCTGTTCATGCTTAAACAGGGACGTCGCCAGATTCCTCAGCAAGGCCTTCCGATGGCCCGGATTTCTCCCTAAGGGGTTTCCTCCATACCTGTGCCTCATTGATCCGTAACCTCTTCTTCTCCGCCCTCGGGCGAGAATCCCGGTGGCGGGAAATCATCAAGTTTCATGCCAAATGAGAGTCCCATTCCTTCAAGGATGGCCTTGATTTCGTTCAGGGACTTCCGTCCAAAATTTTTCGTCTTCAGCATATCGGCTTCGGTTTTTTGAACCAGTTCCCCGATCAGGGTAATGTTGGCGTTTTTAAGACAGTTGGCGGAACGCACCGAGAGTTCCAGCTCCGAGACGGGCCTGAAAAGATTTTCATTCATGGGCTCCGGCTCTTCCCCATCATCACCATTCTCCACGGGTTCCGGTTCTTCCTCAAAATTGATAAACGGCGTCATCTGTTCTTTCAGAATCTTGGCCGCGTAGGCAACGGCATCTTCGGGAAGAACGCTTCCGTCGGTCCACACCTCCAGCGTCAACTTGTCGTAATCGGTAATTTGTCCCACTCTCGCATTGGTGACCACGTGGTTGACTTTCTCAATGGGCGAAAAAATGGCGTCAATGGCGATAACCCCGATAGGCTGGTCTTTCGTCTTGTTCCTTTCGGCAGGCACGTATCCCTTTCCCGTCTTGACCACCATCTCCATGTTCAGGCTGGCCTCATCATTCAGCGTGGCGATATGCTGCTCCGGGTTCAGGACCTCAACCATGCCGCCTGTCTCTATGTCGCCGGCCGTTACCACCCCTTCGCCTTCCCGTGAGATATGGACGACGGCTTCTTCACCCTCGACCATCTTGAGCTTGACCTCTTTCAAATTCAGAATAATGTCCGTCACATCTTCCAGCACCCCGGGAATCGTCGAAAATTCGTGCCGCACGCCGTCGAACCTGACGGACACAATGGCTGCCCCTTGGAGGGAGGAAAGCAGGATACGGCGCAATGCGTTTCCGATCGTGATGCCAAAGCCCCTTTCCAGAGGTTCACACGAGAATTTCGCATAAAACGGTGAATCATCGGCCTGTTCGATTTCAATCCTTTTCGGCTTGATCAGCTCACGCCAGTTTTTACTTTTTGAATCCACCAATAATGCCTCCCTTTCGAGTGACCATTTGTCGAGACCTTCGCCAGATATCCCTTTTTATCCGCCCCATGCCGCCTACCGGGACTCGATGTCAATCGGCATAGGATGAACAAACTTTGACGGCATAAAGTCCGGATCCCTCGCCCCCCTCGTCTCCATCATTATTGCAACACAACAACCCGCACGTCCCCTTCCCGGAGATCCATGCGTGCTGGTCAGGGACGCAATTTGCTGTGCCTTCGGATAATGATTTTTCCGAGTTCATCACCTTTCGAAGGGCTGAATCCGGGCCGTTTGAAAAAATCGGGATCAAAAAATCTCGCCGGCACACGACTCGCGGCTATTTTGAATACAGTTCCACAATCAGTTGTTCCTGGATCGGCATGGTCAGCTCTTCCCGGTTGGGCAGGGATTTCAGGACCGCTTTGAAATTCTCCTTGTCCAGCTCGATCCAACCGGGAATTCCCCTGCGCACGACCGCTCCCATCGCCTCGATAATCTTGGGATTGTTCCGGCTTTTCTCTTTCACGGCAACTACGTCGCCGGGCTTGAGATGATAGGAGGGGATATTCACCTTCCGGTCGTTTACCAGAAAATGGTTATGCCGGACCAGTTGCCTCGCCTGGTTCCTCGAACTGGCGAAACCCATTCGATAAACAGTGTTGTCCAGCCTGGATTCGAGCAGCAGGAGGAGATTCGTTCCGGTAATCCCCTTCTGCCGTTCCGCGCGGGAATAATAGCTCCTGAACTGATTTTCCAGGAGCCCATAGATGCGCTTGACTTTCTGTTTCTCTCTGAGCTGAATCCTGTAATCAGAGTATTTGGGCCCCCGTCCGCCCTTCTGGCCCTGCTGTCCGGGGGCATAAGGTCTCCTGTCAAAGGCGCATTTATCCCCGTAGCACCGGTCACCTTTCAGGAAAAGTTTGAGATTCTCGCGTCTACACAACCTGCATACTGAGCCGATATACCTGGCCAAAATAGCCCCTCCAAAACGCCTGTTTCACTGGTTGTTACCCAAGCCCGGCTTCCTCGCGGGAAGACCGGAAATGGAAGCCGGATTCAAGACACCACATCCGATAAAAAACGGTCCTGAATCCCTTCCTTCACCTCATCCGCTTACATAGATAAAAAAGCGATTAGACCCGCCGCCGTTTCGGGGGGCGGCATCCGTTATGCGGGATGGGTGTCACATCTCTGATCACACTGACGGAGAATCCTTCCACCTGGAGCGCACGCAATGCCGCTTCCCGCCCCACGCCAGGTCCCTTGACGCGCACCTCGGCCGTTCTCATCCCCTGGTCCATGGCCTGGCGAACGGCATCCCTTGCAGCCAGTTGAGCCGCAAAAGGCGTACTTTTCCGGGATCCTTTGAATCCCGCCCGGCCGGCGCTGGATTGTGCAATAACATTGCCGTTGTTATCGGTAACGGTCACAATGGTATTATTGAAAGTCGACTGGATATGAACAATCCCCGCAGGAATATTTTTCTTTTCCTTTTTGGCCCTTCCTCTTTTCCTTCCGCCTCTTGCCATCGTCTCTCCTCAGATCCTATTTTTTTCTTTTTCCCATCACCGCCCGGCGGGGGCCTTTCCTCGTCCGGGCGTTGGTGCTGGTCCTCTGGCCCCTGACAGGCAATCCTTTTCGATGTCTCAGCCCGCGATAGGCGCCCAGGTCCATCAACCGCTTGATGTTCATGGATACTTCCCGCCTCAGATCCCCTTCCACTTTATATTTTTCATCGATAATCTTCCGGATTCCGGTAATCTGCGAAGCGGTGAGGTCATCGGATTTCGTGTCCCAGTCTATCCCTGCCTCGGTAAGAATCTTCTGAGAAGAACGCCGCCCGATTCCGTAGATATAAGTAAGGGCGATCTCCATCCTCTTTCCCTTGGGTAAGTCAACACCCGATATCCTTGCCAATCCTCATCTCCTTTTTTGACCGAAATACGCGTCTTTAATTCTTTCCGGCATTCCTGTATCGGGAAAGGGGATTCAGAACCATTTCAAAATATCCCTTTTCCCCGATCCACGCCCTCTGCACGGGGGCGCACCTCTCAACCCTGCCGTTGTTTATGACGGGGATTCTCGCAGATCACGCGGACGATCCCTTTTCGCCGGATGATCTTACATTTATTACACATCTTTTTGACCGACGGTCTTACCTTCATGGCAATTCACCCCTTCCCTGTCTTTCCGGCGCAACGCCCCATCCCTTTGCGACATGCCCTTTTTCCCGATTCCGGCGGTATGCTCCGATTCCAACCCGAGGGAGAGTCAGCCGTTCCCGCGATAAACGATACGACCCCTGCTCAGATCATAGGGAGACAGTTCCACCGTTACCCTGTCTCCCGGAAGAATCTTAATGAAATGTTTTCGTATCTTTCCCGAGATATGTCCAAGGAGCCGATGGCCGTTCTCCAACTCGATCCTGAACATGGCATTCGGCAGCGTTTCGATCACGACGCCTTCGACCTCAATCGGCTCTTCCTTGGCCATGTCCCTCTCCGCACGATTCATCCCGCAGGCACCATCCGGTTTTACCGGAAATCCCGCAGAAACCGGGTCAGCCGATCTTTCCGAAACCCTTTTTCATAAAACCGTCGTAGTGCCGCGTCAGCATGTGGGATTCAATCTGATTCATCGTATCCATGGCGACACCCACCACGATCAACAAGGCTGTCCCGCCGAAGTAAAAAGGGACATTCAATTTATAAATCAAAAACTGCGGCAGGACACAAATGACCGAGACATAGATGGCCCCGAAAAGGGTTATCCTCGTCAAAACCCGGTCAATATATTCGGCGGAATTTTTTCCGGGCCGGATTCCGGGGATAAACCCCCCGTACCGTTTCATGTTATCCGCCACATCGACGGGGTTGAAATGCACCGCCGTATAAAAATAACAAAAGAAGAAAATAAAAATCACGTATATCAGATTATAAACAATGTGACCGGGCGACAGGAAATTGATGACGTACTGAAGCCACGGGAATTCCTTCACGTTCAGAAAATTGACGATGGTCGCAGGGAACATGATGATGGAAGAAGCAAAAATCGGCGGGATCACGCCGGCTGTATTGACCTTCAAGGGGAGGTGGGTGCTCTGCCCTCCATACATTTTTCGTCCCACCACGCGTTTCGCATACTGGACCGGTATCCGCCGCTGTCCCCTTTCCACAAAAACGATCACCGCCACCACCACGATCATGAAAGCAACAACCAATGCCATAAAAAACGGGGTCAGTTCGCCCGTTCCCATCATCCGGAACGAATTTGCCACCGCCACCGGAAACCGGGCAACGATCCCCGCAAAAATGATGAGGGAGATTCCGTTGCCGATTCCTCTTTCCGTAATCTGCTCCCCGAGCCACATCAGGAACGACGTACCGGCCGTCAGGGTAATCACGGTCAGGAGCCTGAACCCCCAGCCTCCCGCGGGGACAACCATCGCCCCCCCCGGGCTGGACATGTTCTCAAGCCCCACCGCAATGCCGAAGCCCTGGATGATACTCAGGAGGACCGTTCCGTAACGGGTATACTGGGTAATCTTCTTCCGGCCCTGTTCTCCTTCTTTCCTGAGTTTCTCAAGGTACGGAATAACCACGGCCAGGAGCTCAAGGATAATGGAAGCGCTGATATACGGCATGATCCCCAGTGCCATTACCGACATGCGGCTCAGCGCGCCTCCCGAAAACATGTCGAACATCCCGAAAAGCGTCCCCTGTTTCGCACTGAAAAAGGCCGCCAGTGCCGAGCCGTCTATGCCGGGTGTCGGGATATGACATCCCAACCGGTAAACCGCAAGCATGAACAGCGTGAACAGGATCTTCTTCTTGAGTTCGGGAATCCTGGGAATATTCTGAAATCCGCCAACCATCAGCCTTGCTCCACTCACGCCCGGGTCAAACGATTTCGATCCTTCCGCCAGCGGCCTCGATCTTTTCCCTGGCGCTTTTTGTCACCCGGTTCACCTTAATAAATATCGGAGATGACACATCGCCATGCCCCAGGAGTTTGACACCGAAACTCCGTTTCCGGACCAAACCGGCCTCCTTGAGGACCTCCATGTCAACATTCGCATTGTCCCCGAATCTGGCCAGGTCTCTGAGATTTATAATCTCATACTCTTTTCTGAAAAGATTGGTGAACCCGCGCTTCGGCAACCGCCTGTGAAGCGGCATCTGTCCGCCTTCAAAACCGGGTCGCGGCCCTCCGCCGGATCGGGATTTCTGGCCTTTGTGGCCACGGCCGCAGGTCTTGCCGTACCCGGACCCCGTTCCTCTTCCAACCCTTTTCCGCTGTTTCCTCGCACCAGGGGCGGGCGAGAGTTCGTGAATCTTCATCACCGAATCCTCATCGGCTTCCATCCGTAAACGGCCCTTTCCCGCAACCCTGCGACAGGCGGGACCCCTTTCCGGATTGGAAACCCAATAGCGCCCAGAATTCGTTTATACACGGGCGCGCATTAAAAAATATTCGTTCCGCTCGACAGTCATGCATCCACAAGCGGTCCGCAAAATACCGGGCGGATTTCCGGGGATCGGAGGAACCCTTCCCCGGCCCGGAAGGAATTCCGCGGTTATGAATGGACCTGAACAAGGAAGGAGACCTTCCGGATCATTCCCCTCACGGATGGCGTGTTTTTCAGTTCCACCGTCTTGTTCAGCCGCGTCAGGCCCAATCCCTTCAAGGTCTCACGGATTTTCCTGTTCCTGCCGATGCCGCTCCTCACGAGGGTCACTTTAATCGTCTCAGCCATAACTACCACTTATCCGACCTATTTTTTTAATTCGTTTCCATCCATAAACGGCTGGTTTTCACAATCTCTGCATCAATCTGCGGGCTTCCCTGTGCGGTGTACGTTGGTACACCTCCGGGTAATCCCCTGATTTCTTTGACCTTGCAAATCCCGCCTCCGGCGGAACTGGATTGGAAACTCGTTAGTGCCCGGATTGTATTTATGGATGGACACTAATTCGTCAATTCTTCAACCGTCTTGCCTCTCAGCCGTGCAAACGCTTCCGGTCCCCGGAGAGACCGCAGGCCGTTGAGGGTGGCCCTCACGATATTGTGCGGATTATGGGACCCCAGGCACTTGGTGAGGATGTTCTGGACGCCGGCCGCCTCAAGAACGGCGCGGACGGCTCCGCCCGCGATCAAGCCGGTTCCCGGCCCGGCGGGTTTCAGCAGAACGCGGCCCGCACCTGATTTCCCGATAATCTCATGCGGGATGGTGCTCTTGAAAAGGGAAACCGGTTCCATGTCTCCCTTGGCCTTCTCGACACCCTTCCTGATGGCCTCCGGAACCTGATTCGCTTTTCCAAGCCCGAAACCGACCGTACCCTTCCCGTCACCGACAATGACGATGGCGCTGAAGCTGAACCGTCGGCCGCCCTTTACCACTTTTGCCACCCGGTTGATATGAACCACCTTTTCAATTAACTGGGCTTCATCCTCTTCCTTGAACAATCGCCATCTCCCTAATAGCTCGTTTCCTTCGTCAAACGGCCCCTTTTGACATTCGTTTCGCTGCATCCGCCCCGTGGAACAACCTGTCTTCTGCTACGGTCGGAAGGCATGATTCTTACCCGCTTGCCGGGCTCTCAAGGGCCCTGATTCTTCAAAAACAGGCGCATTCCCGGTTCGGAAATCCGCCGGCGCCGGATGTTTATCACAGACGCCCGCTCATGATTTGACGCCATTGGACGATTTCCAAATTGAAAAACAGTCCCGTTTTGTCTCAGAAAACCAGCCCTTTCTCACGGGCCGCCTCGGAAAGGACCTTGACACGGCCATGGTACAAAAATCCGTTACGGTCAAACACAATTTTCCTGATTCCCAGCTCAGCCGCCTTTTCAGCAATTGTGGCACCCACCAGCGCCGCCCCCTCTTTGTTACCGCCTTTTCTTTCGATTTTCGGTCCGAGTTCCTTCGATAAGGAGGAAACCGCCGCCAGGGTTCTCCCGCTGGAATCGTCTATAATCTGGGCATAGATATGCCTGCCGCTCCTGAAAACACACAGGCGGGGTCTGTCTCCGGTCCCCCGGATTTTGCCCCGAATCCGTCTTTTTCTTCTTAATCTTGCTTCCGCCCTGCTGTTGCCGCTCATATTCCTCGCCTCTTTTCCACCCTGGTGCCCGCCATCCGTCAGTCTCCATTTACGGCCCCGTGGAATTCACCAGGCGGTTTCCTTTACAACTCCAACGATATCCGCACCATCGGAGACAGATGAAAAAATGAGATTCCGCGGTACACGCCTATGCTGCGCCCGCTTTTCCCGCCTTTCTCCTGATCTGCTCTTCGGCGTACTTGATCCCTTTTCCCTTATAAGGCTCCGGCGCCCTCAGCCCCCGGATCTTTGCGGCGGTCATCCCGAGCAACTCCTTGTCGATCCCGCTGAGCGTAATCTGCGCCTTCTCTATCTTCGCCTCGATTCCATCCGGCAATCCAAAGTCTATGGGATGAGAATATCCGAGATTGAATATGATACTCCGCCCCTTTAATTCAGCCCGATAGCCCACTCCAACGATTTCGAGCCGTTTTTCAAATCCCTTGGTAACACCGGTCACCATGTTGTCGATCAGGACCCTGAAAAGACCATGCATGGCACCCGCCTGCCGGGTCTCGTCGGAGCGCGAAACCTGAATCATTCCCTCTTTTATCTCTATCCGCACCATGGGGGAAATCTTCCGGCTCAACTCCCCTTTCGGCCCTTTCACCGTAAGGATTTCTCCCTCGAGTTTCGCCAGCACATCCCCGGGAACAGGAATAGGCCGCTTGCCTATACGTGACATCTATACCTCCGCCAGACTTCAACCTGAAACTCAAAAACCGCGGCATCCCTCGAAGGATCCCTGTTTTTCCTTCAAACCTTCGCGACGGCATGCCGTGCCCGCACTGTCAAATCACCACAATGAACAAAGGACCTCGCCACCCAGACGCATGTTCCGGGCCTGGCCGTCCGTCATAAGACCTTTCGAGGTGGAAACGATATTGATTCCGTAACCGTTCAGGACCTTGGGGATCTCATCAAACCCCCTGTAGACCCGGCAGCTCGGTTTGCTGACCCTCTTGAGGCCGGTAATCACCGGGGCCCCTTTCTGATCATATTTGAGGAAGATGCGAATAAAACGGTGTCTCCCGTCGGAGACGATCTTGAAGTTCTTGATGTAACCCGAGGATCTCATCACTTTGGCGATATTGATCTTTAATTTTGAACAGGGGATATCCACCACTTCATGGGAGGCCCTGAGTGCGTTTCGGGTTCTCGTCAACATGTCGGCAATCGGGTCGGTCATCGTCATTTGTGTCACTCCTCAACTCTGCTTCACGGATCCCGCCGTACCGGAGAACGGCGTTTCCGGCCATCCAGTTTCCCATACCGGGTGTCCGCGGACCCGGCAGGCATTCGGACTCGCCGACGGCGCATTCAGGGAATCCGGCCGGCCTTGCGTGCAGGTGATATCATCTTACCAGCTCGACTTGATTACTCCGGGAATTTCACCCCTGGACGCCATTGATCTGAAACAGATACGGCAGATTCCGAATTTTCTCAAATAGGCCCTGCTCCGCCCGCATATGGGGCACCGGTTATACCGGCGCGTAGAAAATTTCTGGCTCCGGCGGGCCTTAACAATAAGAGACTTCCTTGCCAAAGCATCCTCCCTGCTTTTACAGCGCCACCCGCACCTGGATCAGACAACCGTTACGGCGGGAGACCGCCACGTGGTCATCTCCCCGGCCAGGGACACAAAACCATCTAATTTCGAAAAGGCATCCCCAGGTTTTTCAAAAGAAACAGGCCTTCCGCATCCGTCTTCGCTGTGGTGACAATCGAGATGTTAAGGCCTTTTACCTTGTCAATTTTATCATAATCGATTTCGGGAAAAATGATATGTTCCCTGATCCCGATACTGCAGTTTCCCCTGCCGTCGAAAACCTTGTCCGAAAGCCCCCTGAAATCCCTGACACGGGGAAGTGCGATATTAAACAGTTTATCAAGAAAATCATACATCCGCCCGCGCCTCAGGGTCACCATGCATCCGATGGGCATTCCCTGCCGAAGTTTGAAACCGGCAATCGATTTTTTGGCCTTTGTCACAACCGCTTTCTGACCCGCAATCAACGTCAATTCCTGGACCCCGGAGTCAAGAACCTTAATATTCTGAATGGCCTCGCCGATCCCCATATTCAAAACGACCGCTTTAAGCCGCGGCACAGCCATAATACTGGTGTATCCGAATTCCTTTATCATGGCCGATACCACTTCCTTCTGGTATCTCTCCTTAAGCCGAGACAATGTGTCCTCCTGTACGCCACGCATTCTTTCCGGGAAACCGGTTTCAGATCATCCGGTGGCAGTTAACATCAGTCGTCCATTATTTCGCCGCATTTTTTGCAAACACGCGACTTGGAGCCGTCTTCAAGCGTCCGCATCCCGATCCGGGTAGGTTCCGCGCACTTGTTGCAGACAATCATCACGTTGGAGATATGAAGCGGCGCCTCCATCTCGATAATGCCGCCCTGAGCGGTCTTCGGTCCCGGCCTTGCGTGCTTTTTCACCATATTCACCTTCTCCACGACAAGCCGCCCTTTTCCGGAATCGACTTCAAGTACCGTCCCGATCTTGCCCTTTTCTTTCCCGGCAAGAACGATTACCTTATCGTCCTTTTTTATCCTGGGGTGTTTCGTCCGCGCTTTCATTGGCTAAAATCCCGCTTTTCTTTTATAGGCATGCCGATGACCTCTCTTCTGGTCCAGTCTCGCCATGCCGGATTTCGTTCCGAATCACACAAATCACCGGCACAGGAAGATTCCTTCTCTTCCAACCCGGTCTTCCTAAAGTACCTCCGGAGCAAGGGAAATAATTTTCATGAAATTCTTTCCCCTCAATTCCCTTGCCACCGGTCCGAAAATTCGTGTTCCGATCGGCTCTTTCTGTTGATTGATCAAGACCGCCGAATTATCATCGAATTTTATGTAGGATCCGTCAGGCCTTCTTATCTCTTTGGCTGTCCTGACAATGACCGCACGCACGACATCTCCCTTTTTCACCTTCGAATTCGGCATCGCTTCTTTTACCGTTACGACGATGACATCACCAACGCTCGCGTACCGCCGCCTTGTTCCTCCCAGGACCTTGATACAAGACAACAGCTTAGCGCCGGAATTATCCGCTACCCTTAATCTCGTTTCAGGCTGTATCATCTCATCCGCTCCGACGAACGCTCCCCGCACTCCCGTCGGGAACCGTCATCCGCCTCAATTTTCCATTCCGTGTTATCCGGATGGCTCCCGGCGGAACCATCATTCGTCCTGGAGGAAAATGCGGGACCGGGTTATCTCCCACCCACGCAACGTTCCGAGAGCGTAACCCTTATCGGGACCGCCCCTGCCCGGGACGCATCAAATCTCAACGTTTCCCTTCTCAAGGACTTCAAGCAACTGCCATCTTTTTCTTTTGCTGATGGGCCGGGACTCTATAATCTTAACCCTGTCCCCGATCCGGCAAATATTACGGGGATCATGGGCCATATACTTCACGCGTCTCCTGACATACTTCTGATATGCCCGATGCTTTGTCAGCCGTTCCACCAAAACCACTGCCGTAGCGTCCATACGGTTGCTGACGACAGTTCCCGTCAGCTTTCTTCTTAATCCCCGTTTCGCCATTCCAACTCCGCCTTATTGACTTTGCCTTGAGATTTCCAGTTCCCTCAAAACGGTTTTCACCCGCGCAAGGTCCTTTCTCGCCTTGGAGATCATGGCTGTGTTGCCCAGTTGCCCCGTCGCTTTTTGAAATCTCAGGTTGAATAATTCCTGGGCCGACGTCCGCTCCTTTTCCCTGAGTTCCGCCTCGCTCAAATCTCTCAGTTCCTTTGCTTTCATCGATCTACGATCCTCTGGTTACAAATCTGGTTGCAAACGGCAACTTATGGCCGGCCAGTCGAAAGGCCTCTCCGGCAACGGGCTGGGAAACACCCTCCATTTCGTAAAGAATCTTTCCGGGTTTTACCACGGCCACCCATCGGTCCGGGTTGGCTTTTCCTTTTCCCATCCTTGTTTCAGCAGGCTTTTTTCCAACGGGCTTATCCGGAAAAACACGGATCCAGATCTTTCCTCCACGTTTCACGTGCCTTGTCACCGCGATACGGGCCGCCTCGATCTGCTGTGCCGTCATAAGACCGCACTCCAGCGCCTGCAAGCCGTAGTCACCAAATTCCAGCTTGCTGCCCCTCAGGGCCTTTCCTTTCATCCTGCCTTTTTGTCTTTTTCGATACTTGACTTTTTTGGGGCTCAACATGGATTATTCCTACCTGTTTTTGGTTTTCTCCGGCAATATCTCGCCCTTGAAGATAATGACCTTGACACCGATGACGCCATAGGTGGTCCGTGCCTCGGCGAATCCGTAATCGATATCCGCTCGCAGGGTATGCAGAGGAACCCTTCCCTCGCGGTACCATTCCCTTCGCGCCATTTCAGCTCCCCCGAGCCGACCGCTGCAGGCGATCTTGATCCCCTGCGCCCCGAACCTCAGGGCCGTGCTGACGCTTTTTTTCATGGCGCGCCTGAAGGCGATCCGCCGAACCAGTTGAAGGGCCACATTCTCGGCAACCAGTTGCGCGTCCACCTCGGCCTTTCTGACCTCTTGGATATCCAGGATCACTTCCCGCCCGATCTCTCTTTCCAGATCTCTCTTGAGTCGCTCGATTTCAGAGCCCTTTTTTCCGATAATAATCCCGGGCCTGGCGGCATGCAGGCGGACCCTCACCTTGTTGGCCGCCCTCTCGATCTCTATTCTTGAAACACCCGCCTGGAAAACCCGTTTCTTCAGGAACTTCCTGATATTGTAGTCTTCCAGAACAAAGGAGCTGTATTCCCTGCCGGCAAACCACCTCGAATCCCAGCTTCGATTGATTCCCAGCCTAAAGCCTACCGGATGAACTTTCTGTCCCAATACTTGCCTCCAGTGTGATCATGAAACCTTTATAATGAACCGCGGGGCCCCTTTACCGACCCGGCAGGCTCCCAAACGCTACGCACACCGCCCCCGAAATCGATCAAAAGGGGCGGGCCCGAAGCTACTCCTCATCCAGGACAACCGTCAGATGGCTGCTTCTCTTCCGGATCCTTGTGGCCCTCCCCTGGGCGCGTGGCCTGAATCGTTTCAAGGTGGGACCCTGATCCGCAAAAATCCGTTTTATAAAAAGGGCGTCCACGTCTACGCCTGAATTCTGACCGGCATTGGCCACCGCCGAATCAATCAGCTTCTTCAGAATGCCCGCCCCCTTTTGCGGTGCAAAAGAAAGCATGTTGAGGGCTTCCTCAACCCTTTTCCCCCTGACCTGATTCATGATCAAACGAATCTTCTGGGGTGATATCCTGACGAATCTCGCCTTTGCTATGGTTTCCATCTTGATCCTTCACTCGTCCCGGGATATTCCCGGGAAATGCGGGTCCCGGCGCTATCCCGGTCTCCCTCGCCCGGTTTCGCAATTTAGCGCGACAGCGCCATGCCGGAATGCGTTCGCATCCACATCCCTTTTCATATCATGTTCGGCCAGGCCCTGAATCCGAAGGCGGTTACTTCTTTTTGCCCTTCAATCTTGATTTCTTATCCCCCGCATGGCCGTAAAACGTCCGGGTGGGGGAAAATTCGCCCAATTTATGCCCGACCATATCTTCCGTGACGAACACGGGCAGAAACTTCTTGCCATTGTGCACCGCGAACGTGAGACCGACAAATTCCGGGAGAATCGTCGATCTTCGAGACCACGTCCGGATAATCTTCCGGCTCGAGGTGGCAGCCGCCTGTTCCACCTTCCTTAACAGATGTTCATCTACAAAGGGTCCCTTTTTTAGAGATCTTGGCAATTCCTTTCCTCCTGTTCAACCCATGCGCCGGATGCGAGGGACTCGCGCATTACTTACTGTTTCTCCGCTTGACGATTAACCGATCGCTCGGTTTCTTCCGGCGGGTCTTGAATCCCTTGGTGGGCACTCCCCATGGTGTCACCGGGTGCCGGCCTCCAGAAGATTTACCCTCACCGCCGCCATGGGGATGATCAACCGGGTTCATGGCGACTCCCCTGACATGCGGCCTTTTTCCCATCCACCGGCTCCGACCGGCTTTACCGATAGAGATATTTTCGTGGTCCAGGTTTCCAATCTGCCCGATGGTGGCCCTGCATTCCTGCAGAACCAGCCGGACTTCACCGGAAGGAAGCTTGAGCTGGGCGTATTTTCCCTCTTTTGCCATCAACTGGGCATAGCCGCCGGCGCTCCTCGCCAGCTGACCACCGTGTCCGATATTCAGCTCGATATTGTGAACATGGGTCCCCAAGGGAATCTCTTTCAAGGGAAGGGCGTTTCCCGTCCTGATTTCCGTCCCCGGCCCCGACATCACCCGGTCGCCGACACGCATGTTTTTAGGCGCCAGGATATACCGCTTTTCTCCGTCAGCATAATGAAGAAGCGCGATATTGGCCGATCGATTCGGATCGTATTCAATCGCCGCCACGCGGGCGGGGATACCATCCTTGTTCCTCTTGAAATCAATCACCCGGTATAAACGCTTATGCCCTCCGCCGCGGTGCCTGGCGGTCATCCGGCCCCTGGCGTTTCTCCCACCCGACTTCTTAAGCGGCCTCAAAAGACTTTTTTCCGGTTTTTTGGCGGTAATTTCATCAAAGGTCAGGGAACTCTGAAACCTTCTTCCCGGTGATGTCGGCTTATTCGTCTTGATTCCCATTTCGTGCTCCAAAACCCCAGTTGTAACGTATCGTTACGACCGCCTCCGGCGGCCGAGCTGTTTCGTTCCCTCTTTCTTGAGAAACTCCACATCCCGCAGGGATCCTGTCCCTCCGGGACATGAATCCATTACATCCCGTCAAAGGCATCAAAGCTCTCACCCGGCGCCAGCGTGACGATTGCCTTCTTCCAGTCAGGCCTTTTCCCGGCATGTCTTCCCATCCGGCGTCGCTTGCCCCTGACATTCAAAGTCCTGACCTCCCGGACCTTTTTTTTGAACAGGGTTTCAACCGCCTGCTTCACCTCGATTTTGTTGGCCTTCCGGTGGACCTTGAAGCAGATCTGGTTCGCCCCTTCTTTCATCAGGCCGGCCTTTTCGGTAATATGCGGCTCCTTGATCACTTGATAGATATCCACTACGAAACCAATGCCTCCTGTATCCGATCAATCGCCGATTGCTCCAGGAATAAGTGGTCATACTTCAGGATGTCGTAGACATTGAGCCCCTCATGACGCATGACTTTGATCCGGGGGACATTCCGTGATGACTTCTCAAGATTCTCGCATTTATCCACGGTCACGATCAGCGCCTTGTCCACGTCAAACCGTTTCATGACCTCAACAAAATTCTTTGTTTTTATCTCAGGAAGATCCAGCTGATCAACGACAAACAGACGGTTCGATCTTACCTTATCCGTCAATGCCATTCTCAATGCAGCCTTACGCACCTTTTTGGGCACTTTGAGGACGTATCTCCTGGGCGTCGGCCCAAAGGCCACGCCCCCACCTCGCCGCGTGGGAGACGACGCGGACCCTGCCCTCGCCCGCCCGGTCCCTTTCTGACGCCACAGCTTCGACTTGGAGGCGTTCACGTCCGAACGGCCTTTCACCGCCGCGGTACCGGATCTCCGGGCCGCCGCCTGACTGACAACCACCTGGTGCAACAGGTGGGATTTCACGGGAACATCGAAGACTTCATCCTTCAGTTCCGCCTCTGCCACCTTCTCTCTCTGAAGATTATAAACATCCACGCTGGTCATGCCCTGCCTCTTGCCGGTTTTTTAGAGGCTTCCTTGGAAACACCTGAAGCAAAACCGGATCGATTTTCAAATTTCTCCGGACGGGCGACCGACCTCATCACCCGCACCCGGCGAACAAGTCACGTCATACCTTACAAATTTCCACCAGACTGTTGGGCGCTCCCGGGACGGCCCCCTTGACCAGGAGAACATCCATCTCAGGCCTTACATCGACCACCTTGAGGTTCTTGACGGTGACCCGCTGGTATCCCATCCTGCCGGGAAGCTTTTTCCCCTTGAGAACTCGTCCAGGGGTTGCACTGCAGCCGATGGATCCCGGGACGCGGTGCGAACGGGAGCCGTGGGTCTTTCGCCCACCGGAAAATCCCCATCGCTTCATGACGCCGGCAAAACCGCGTCCCTTACTGATACCGCTCACATGGATCACATCACCGGGTGTAAATATCTCCGAAGTAATCTTTTGCCCCACTTCGAAGCCGTCCGGGTCATCGACCCTGATTTCCCTCAGATACGCGAAGCACCCCGATCCCGCCGCCGCAAAATGGCCTCGCAGGGGTTTGTTCACGCGGCTTTCCTTCCGCGGTTCAAACCCAACCTGGAGGGCATTATACCCTTCCTTTTCGCGGGTCTTCTTCTGTAGCACCACGCAGGGCCCCACCTTCAGGATACTGACAGGGACGGATTTTCCTTCTTCCAGAAAAAACCGGCTCATCCCCACTTTTTTGCCATAAAGCTTATTTACCATAACACATCAGCTCCAGCGTATTTTTACCCGGATTCACCATCGCCGAACATCCCGGATCCGCGGGTGGACACCTTTTCGGGCCCATTGGTTCTCTACAACTTGATCTCCACATCCACACCGGCGGCCAGATCGAGCTTCATCAGCGCGTCCACGGTCTGCTGCGTCGGTTCAAGGATATCCAGCAGGCGTTTGTGTGTTCTGATTTCAAACTGTTCTCTCGATTTCTTGTTTACATGGGGAGACCTCAGGACACAATACTTGTTGATGACCGTCGGCAAGGGGATCGGCCCGGCGACGCCCGCCCCGGTCTGCTTCGCCGTCTCGACGATCTCCATGGCGGACTGATCCAGCAATTTGTGATCATAGGCCTTCAGCCGGATACGGATTTTCTGATTGGTCAGCATGTTCATCTCCCCGCACCCCCTACTCGATGATTTCGCTGATAACGCCTGCGCCGACGGTCCGGCCGCCTTCACG